>DCSN01000060.1:0-11775 GCA_002325645.1 Pseudanabaena sp. UBA1465 | reverse complement strand
CGGTACTTTTAACAAAAATTTTGATTCAGCAAATTAAATTGGCAAAGTCTCTCCATTCAAGAGCCGCTTTGAGGCACTCAATAGTTCTTCTTCAAGATAGGGCTTAGTGAAGTAACCCTTAGCGCCCAGTTGAATGGCAGATTGACGGTGGCGATCAGCTCCACGCGAGGTTAACATCGCCACAGGAATTTCCTTGAGGCGCGAATCCTTTTGCAATCTTGATAGCAGATCTAATCCATCCATCCGTGGCATCTCAATATCGCAGAAGATCATGTCACAGGGCAGACCCGCACGCAGTTTTTCCCATGCGTCCTGTCCATCCTTAGCCTGTTCGACGCGGTAGCCCACCTTCGCAAAGGTGAGAGACAACAACTCGCGTACTGTAATCGAGTCGTCTACAATCAGCACCGTTGGATCGGCTGCCACATCTTCTTCGACCGTTGGCTGGATAGTGATGCCCGAAGTAGAAGGACGCAATCTGCCACTAGCAATGTCAAATAGCTCCAATACGTTGGCGATCGCCATCACGCGCCCATCCCCCAATACTGTCGCCCCTGCAATCCCCGCAGGCTGGGGAATTGGTCCCTCTAGTTGTTTGATTACGATTTCATATTCACCAAGGAATTGATCGACCTGCAAGGCAAGATAGTTCGTGTCATTACGGAGAATAATGATACATAGTTCATCGTTATCCTGTTTGCCGTAAATATTACTACGGCTGAGATGACGACTATAGGACAGCAAATTCGATAGATGTTGGAACGGTAAGATCGTATCGCGCCAAGGTAGGCAGGGTTGACCTTTTTCATTGAGGACAATCTGACTTTGAGGAACTTCCACCATATCCTCGAAACCATCGACGGGGAAAGCAATTCGGGCGCGATCGCTAATACAGAACATCGCCTTAGAAATACTAAGGGTAAGCGGTAAGCGAATCGTAAAGGTGGTTCCCTTGCCGACCAATGACTCCACAATAATCACACCGCGAATGTCATCCAGACAGGTTTTGACCACATCCAAACCAACGCCACGCCCCTTAAATTCATCCGCCTCGGCCGCAGTACTGAATCCTGCTTCAAAGAGCAAAGCATAAACTTCCGTATCATTGAGGCGATCGACTTCTGCTTGAGTACGCACACCCTTAGCAACAGCGCTTTTCTTCACCTTCTCGGTACTAATCCCCGCCCCATCATCACTAATGGAAATAACGGTTTGGTTGCCTTGGTGATAGGCGCGGACTGTGAGTTTACCCGTAGATGCTTTGCCTGCCGCCTGACGAGTAGCAGGATCTTCTAAGCCATGATCGATCGCATTATTAACAAGGTGAGTCAGAGGATCGGTCAGGGATTCCAAAATAGCTTTGTCAATCAAAGTCTCACGCCCATATACTTCTAAGTCAGCCTGTTTACCAGTCCTAATGGCGCGATCGCGAATACCTCTAGGCAAGCGATCGGCAATCTGCGCGAAGGGAACCATGCGTGATTGCTTCAAATCATCCTGAACCTGCGTCGTAATTGTTCCTAACTGACGAGTTACCTGATCGGTTTCTCCCACCACAAACTCAATGTCAGAAGCAGATTCTCGAACTTTGACAATTAGCTCAATAATTTCCTGCGAGAGAACATGGAAAGTATTGTAACGATCAAATTCAATTCCCTCAAATTCACTACTAACATTACTACTCGCAGTTGCACCATCATAAGAATAGTCAATTTCAAAGCTGGAACTAGTATATGAACGTCCACGCCCTGCGGTTAGTGAAGCCTCTAATAGCGATCGATCATACTGATCGCGCATTCTTTGAGATACATCACTGAGCAATTGAACTTGATGCAATAGGTTAGTAATAAACTGCTGTAATCGCTCCTGCTCTTGTTCTAAAAGATTCCGATTGACTACCAGTTCCCCAACTAAATTATTAAGACTATCAAGATATTTAACATCGACCCGCATAGTTGAATCAGTCAACTTGGGCTTGCGTTGAGTGGCAGCAGGACGAATAGAAGGTTTTGTTTTTATTGGCCCAACATCTTTAGCAAATGCAGACTGAAGCATATTTTCCAATTCATCAAAGTCATCATCAGGCTTTGTCGGCTCAATGAACGCCGTAAGAGTATCAGCCTGTGAATCCTCTGTAGATGATCCAAAATTACCCAGTCCTAGGTTGTCAAAACCACCACTATCCCCTAATAGAGCTTCTAGTTCATCAAAATTTGTGTCATCAGAATCAGCCAATTGCTGTCTATTGCCCTTAGCGTAGCTATTATTCATTAATTGATTAGTAACTTCTCCAATGACAGAATCATTACTATACTCATTACTATGGGGCAAAGAACCTGAATTGCCAATCATAGCTTCTAAGTCATCAAAGTCAAAGTTATCATCAATATTATTAAGTTCCTCTACTCCCGATTGGTTCTCGACATGAAAATTAGGGGCTGTTACCGCATTAAAGTCAGACAAATCAGATATTGTAGCTCCAGAGCTATTTAGATCAATCAATTCATTCACGCCAGCTAAATCTGAGGTGTAGTCAATTTCAAAATCATTATTAGTTAAGAATTGGGATGATACTAGTTCAACATTATCTAAATCATCATCACCTTGAAAGAAGTCCACTAAGTTATCGATAGTAGTGCTTGCGGTAATATCATCATTATCCCCATCAGCAAAATCATCAAGCCCTAAATCATCTTGGATTGTTGTCAGATTTTCATCCACTGGTTCGATCGCTGGCTCCGATAGATCCGCGATCGCCGTTGCAAACAGATTTTCTAGATCTTCATTTTCTTGTTCAAGATCTTGATCGAGTTCATGGCTAGGCTGTGATTCGGTTAGCGATCGCGTTTCATCAAATCCAAAATCATCACCAAAATCATCACCAAAACTATCACCAAAATCATTTTCTAAAATAGTCAAATCATCTTCACTTGCATTGGCAAATAAACCTTCTACATCAACAGTCTTTCCTGAAGAGGTGATGGGAGCAGCAACATCTTCAGGAAATTCTTCTTCTAAAGAGCCTAGAGAATTAGAATCTGTAATTACATCCTCAATTACATCCCCTAGGTCTGAATTGATTTCTTGAGAAAAACTTGAGTCAGCAAATCCGTCAAATTCATTACCCAATCCAGAATCTATATTAAGATTATTCTCTTCGTTAATATTAGGATCATTAATATTAGGATCATTAATATTAAAATCGCTCCAATTGTTATCAACAAAATCTTCGGATGATGTCTCAGTAGATGTTGTTGAATCCGCAAAGAAATCGCCTAATTCGTCGATATCATTAACACTACTAAATTCTTGCTCAAAACTGCTAATAACATTACCTTGCGTAATATCATTCTCCTCAGATTCTGAATTGTTAAAGAAATCTCCTAGCCCATCTGTATTATTCAAATTACTGCTACTAGGAATTAATTCAGCCTCTTCGGAATCCGCAAAGAAATCCCCTAATTCATCTACATAATTAATTTCTTGAGCAGAAACATCCTCTTGGTCGAAATCTCCGAAGTTTTCAGTCTCTGCAAATTCTACAAAGCTTTCAGACTCTGCATTGTCATCAAGAAAACTTAAATCATCGTTACCTAAATTGCTATCTAAATCATCTGCAACAGAAATAACAGGCATATCGATTAAGCCTGTTAAAGCATTTACTGAACTATCTGCGGTTGAGTTAAAACTTTCAACTAAAGATTCGTCATTATCAAAACCTAGCTCATCAAATATACTTAAGCCCGATGTGTCATTAGTATCTAGATCTTCATTAGTGGCACTTAGCGGTGACTCTAGCAACTCTTTGTCAAAATTTTCACCGATCGCAAAGGGGTCTTCTAGCAGCGCCATGTTCTCTTCCGAAAAAGTTAACGCAAATGGCTCGGACACTTCGCTAACCACATTGAAATCATCAGAAGCAGCATTTTCTTGTCTTTCAATCTCAGCAAAGTATTCTTCGCTCGATAGAGATTCAATATTATCTTGCTCTCTAATTAGCTCATCAACAAGCTGATTATCTGTCAATTGCTCAGAAGAATCCACCTGTAAGCCTTCTGCAAAGTTGATTTCATCATCGTTAACTTCATCATTAATATTGATATCATCAATATTAATGATATTGTCACGATCACTAATTCCTTCAATGATATCAATTCCTAAATCAAAATCAGTAATATCTGCATCTATAGGAATATCTGCCATTGAATCAGTAGCAATAATTTGATCGAAGTCTGAGTGAATATTGTTAGTTTCAATTACAGAATTCTGCTGAGGTGCAATATCAACTTCCTCTAGATTAATATCTTCTAGAAAATCAATATCATCTGGAAATAAATTCTGAGAATCTCGACTTGACTGAACTACAGATTCATCAGTAGGAAAATCACCAAATAGCTGTTCTATACTAGATGTTGCTGTTCCTGAACTAATTTGGGCAGAGGGTCCCAAATTATTAGAACCATTTTCTAGTAGATCGGCAAACTCATCATGATTATGATTTAAAAGCTGATCATCACCATGCTTTGATATATGACTTTCATTAGACTCAATATCTTCCCAAGCGGCATCAAAATCAATATCATCATTTTCAAATAGAACTGCTAAAGACTTTAATTCTGATGCACCAACTTTGGGTCCATCGATATGTTGATTTTCAGTGATTTCATATTCACTATCCATCCAGTCCATTTGATCAATTTGATCTTGAGGCAGCCCCAACAAGTCAAATGTTTCTTCGTTGCTATCATCAGCAAATAGATCTACATCATCTATGTTGGTAGATTGAGGAGCTAATTGCTCAGGGGCAGATATATCTAAATTTTCATTGCTGTTAATATCTGCAATTTGTAAATCCTCCACCTCTGGCTCGTCATCAATATCTCCAAAGGCTGTAGTGAAAATCGTACTAACCTCGTCATCTTCGGAATCAGAAAATTGATAGGGCAGTAAATTTTGAATTTGCGACGATATGACAATTTCTGATTCACGATTTGCCAAAACCAAGTCCTGTGCTTCTTTAAGTTCTCTGATTAAAATGGGCGCGAGGGTACGGTAGGAATTACTAGGCTGGGCGATCGCATTTTTAGTTTGCATGGCTAAATTAGCCCAGTTCCTTAAATCAAATTTATTGCCAATATCTTGGAAGTGATTGCAAATTTCCTGTAGTTGCGATCGGCTTTCTTGAGAATCACTGCCCCGAAAGAGTTGCAGCATATCTCGCATTTTTGCGGTAACTTCTTCTTGAAATACGGATTCTTGAGAAGAATCCAACATAGGTTCATCAAATAGGTCTGCGGCTGTGTTAATTGATAATTTAGGAGGTTTTGAATCGCTAGGACTTGAGGCTAGTTGATTGAGATAGGATTCTAATTCGGCAAATACTGGTTTAACACGATTATTCGTCTCAATAGTTAGCTCATCGGACACCTTAAATCCAGATTGCAGCTCGTCTAATAATTCCGTAAGGGGATCAAATCCAGCTAAAAGTAAGCTCTTTAATCTTTCATCAACCTTTATTTGCGGATTTTCTTTGAGGATCTTAAAAAAGTCTTCTAATCGGTGAGCAACATGCTGAACACTTCCCACACCAAGCATGGCAGACCCGCCTTTAATGGAGTGCGCCGCCCGAAAAAGCTCATTAATTGATTCAGGCTCATCCAAGACTTCCTGTAAGTTTAATACTCCTTGCTCGATGGTATGAAGGTGTTCGCGGGCTTCTTCGATGAAGTAACCCATGATCCGCTGCTGTTGTTGTTCCGAGTTCATGACAGAATCCTCTCAAAGATTAGGGTATGAGTAGCTAGACTAGAGGTGAAGTACTAACGACCTCCCGTTGTTTTGTCGCCTGAGTCAACGCGGAACCTTTCTACCGAATCTTGCAGACTACGCGCAACACCGACAAGGTTTTGTAGTGATGCGGACACTCTTTGGGATTCTTGGGATGTTTCTTGGGCGGTTAACTCAACTGACTGCATAACCTGTGATACAGTGCGTGAGGTCTCGGTTTGTTTGACGGTATCTTCGGTAATAGATAGTACTAAGGTTTCGATGCGATGGGATACTTGAATAATATCGGTTAAAGATTGACGGGCTTGCTCAGCGCGTTTTGTACCATCGATAACCTGTTGTGTACCGACTTCCATCGCTTGCTGCACATTACTGGTTTCACTCTGAATTTGCAATACGATTTGTTCGATTTCTTTAGATGCTTTGGCGGCGCGATCGGCGAGCTGACGAACTTCGTCGGCAACGATCGCGAAACCACGTCCTGCATCCCCTGCTCTGGCTGCTTCAATACTGGCGTTAAGCGCGAGTAAGTTAGTACGCGAAGCAATTTGAGAAATCAAACCAACGATCTTAGAAATTTCTTGGGATGATTCACCCAGTCGTTTGACCTTACGAGTAGTTTCGGCAACCGTTTCGCGAATGTCGAGAATACCAGCTACGGTACGTTCTACCGCTTCACCACCTTTGATCGCTGTTTCCGATGCTAGTTTTGCCACCTGATCGGCTTCACGGGCGCTTTCGGCTACACGCTGAATCGATTCCGTCATCATTTGAACTGAATTCAAGGTAACGCTTAACTCTTCGGCTTGACGTAGCGCATCCTGTGACAAACTGCGGGCAAAGGCTTCGTTTTCACGCGAGCTTTCGTTTACCTGACGCGCCGCGATTTTTACTTGGTTAACAATCTCGCGCAGGTTTTGAATGGTGAGGTTAAAGGAATCGGCAACTGCGCCGAGTACGTCGGCGGTGACTTCGGCTTGTACGGTCAAGTCACCACGCGCCGCCCCTTCTACGTCATCGAGTAGGCGGATAACCTGACGCTGCAAGTCTTCCTTAGCTTGTTCCTGTTCAGACGCTTTGCGTTGGGCTTCATTGGTACTGGACACGATTGACTGAATCATGTGATTAAAGCTTGCCGCCAATTTACCAAATTCATCTTCGCTATAAACTGAAGCACGAGGACTCATATCGCCGCGAATTACTGACTCAAACTGAGATTGCAAGTTTTCCGTTGATTGCTCTACCAGTTTTGAGGAACGCTTACCTAAAGCCCAAGCCATTGAACCACTGGCGATCGCGGCGGCTCCCGCCATGAATAAACCAGTATTGCGTAACTGTTCACGGGTTCCATTGTCTTTAATCGAGCCTGTAGTTAAAGTTGTGACTAGCCCTGCGGCGATCATCGCTACTACCCCTGAGGCGATCGCCGTAATCATGGTTTTGGTTTTCAAAGGCATATTGTCAAAGGGCGAAAATAAACCACCTTGTTCAGAGGTTTCCGCCACCACCTCAGCCCCGCCGCGTTTCGACCCCGATGAGGAATTAATTGAACCCAGACTAAATAATTCAGCTTCATTACCAGCTTGATTAAATCTTCCTGAAGTAATATCGGCATTAGCCACTGCCGTAGTGTTGTTAGCTCTTGTGGAAGTACTTGAAAAGTCTTGACTGCCAAAATCCGATAGCGATCGATCTGAAGCCATCTGGGTTGCATCAGAATCACTAAATGAGTTAGAAAAAGATGACTCATTAATATCATCAAAGTCATCAAATTCATCCATAAACACAACATCGGTGTCTGAACTGGAATTATTAGAATTGTTGGATTTATAGTTAGAATTAAAAGCTGATGATCCTGTGATCTGGGTTTCGGCACTATAGCTATAGTCACCCGAACCATTCATGGAAACATCAGAATTAAAATCTTCAAAATCAAACTCGCTATTAGCCTGTCCACTATTATTCCCTGTAGCCCAAGCTCCTTGCATATAGGTTGATTGGGCATTGTAACTATCATCGGTATAGGAGTATTGATTATTTTCAACCTCATCTCCTGAGCCACTAACCATGTCTCCTAAGTTATTGCCACTATAGCTGTCATCTAGATCTAATCTTTCTTTTGCCGCCGCAATACCACTGTGAGCATATTCAAGGATTGAGTTGTCGCCAGTCAATTGCAGTACAGTTTCATATTCTGTGATCGAATCTTGATAACGTTCTAAGGCGAGATTAATGTGAGCATGAAGTAACCGATACATAGGATCGCTAGGACATACTTGAACAAGCTGCTGTGTCAATTTGGCAGCTTGATTATAGTCTCCTTGCATATAGGCTAAGGAAGCCTTTTCGTATTCTTTTTGATATTGTGTACTTGATGCCATGTGACTTCTCCTAAAATCCCTAAAATCTCTGCCATTTGCTCGAAATTATCTATGATGCCCACCGCGCTGATCGTAAAATATTGACTTGATCTAGCAGTTTTAGGGGGTCACTGCCTTCCATTGTCCACTCACCTTTGATAAATGGAGCCATACTGTCAGCGCTATTTCTAGAGACAGTTAACTGGGAAGGATCAAGCCAAGCCATTACACCAATTTGTTCTACTGCTAACCCTAGCATCATGCCTTGATCCTCGATCGCAATGATAGAGATTTCAGCCCGATCTGTATTAACGGGAGGTACTTCTCCTAAAAATTGTCCGAGATCACCTACCCAAACTACTCTACCTCTTATATTAACTGTGCCTAGTAATAAAGGGGAAACATTGGGCATGGGGTTGATCCGATCTGGAGCATATTCCAATACTTGACTAACTCCGATTGCAGGCAAGGCAAATTCAATCCCAGAAGCTACAAAAAACCTTAAATGCAGCTCGCCTTCGGGCGCTTCGATACCTTGGTCAAAGTCAGTTGCCTGATCTTGTCCGATGCCGGGGAAGAAATCTTGGTTTCCTACCATAATTTGGGAAGCTCTACCTTGCAAAATTGCAACTTTTGATATCTTGAATTTTATAAGTTTTAAGCTTTAGAAAATCTTAAAGTAATGATGTTAATGAACCGCTTTTAAATAATCAAGAATCAATCAAGAATTGTTCATGGTTTTGGCGATCGCAACAACATCCTTAAGTTTTTCTAAGTAACTGCTTGACAGTACCAACTAACTCTTGAGGCTGAAATGGTTTGGCAATATAGGCATCAGCGCCTTGCTTCATCCCCCAGTATCGATCAAATTCCTCACCTTTAGAAGAACACATTACAACGGGAATACGTTCAGTTTTCGGATCGGTTTTAATGCGACGGCATAGCTCATAGCCATTCATGCGGGGCATGACAATGTCCATAACTACAATATCTGGGAAAGTGCCTTGCATTTGCTCTAGTGCTTCTACGCCGTCACCTGCTGTTTTGACGATCAAACCACTACCTTTCAGTAAGTCTTCAATCATTTCTCTCTGTGTGACACTATCTTCAACCACCAGAACTGTACTCATACATGAATGCCCCGATAGGATTCTTCCACTAGCAACTCACTCAACAATATACTCAACAATATATTAGGCTCATACTGGGCAGTCAGAAAACTTACCCAGCATAATCTTGTGACTACTATTTATCTATTCGTACTGTTCATATTTTAGTCTTATTTGATTTTGATAAAGAGACGTATTTTATAGATAAAAGTCAAGACACAAAATAGCATGGATAGCGCTATTTTTTATTCAAGTCGCCCGATCTAATGTGCGATATTGCACTGCTTCGGCTACATGGACTATTTGAATGTCTTTCGCATTGGCTAGATCGGCGATCGTACGCGACACCTTAAGAATGCGATCGGTAGCACGAGCAGATAAACCTAAGCGCTTAATCGCGGCTTCTAAGAGATCTCGGGAAGGATCGTCTAATTTGCACCATTGGCGCAAATGCCTTGATTGCATCTGTGCATTGCAGTTAACTCTTACTTCATCCTGAAAACGGGTTTGTTGAATTTTGCGAGATGTTTGTACCCTTTCTTTGACTGCGCTGGAGGCTTCACCTTCTGAGGCTCTGGTCATTTCCTCAGGCTTTAATCTGGCGACCGTTACTTGCAGGTCAATCCGATCCATGAGTGGTCCTGAAAGTTTTGCCCAATATTGTTCACGCTGTCGAGGTGTGCAGGTACAGGGCTGAATCGAATCGCCGTAATAGCCGCATTGACAAGGATTTGTGCTGGCGACTAATGTAAATTGGGCGGGGAAGGTGACGGATTGGCGGGTGCGGGAAATGCTGACAAAACCATCTTCGAGGGGTTGGCGCAAAAACTCTAATACATCCCGTTTAAATTCGGTAAGTTCATCCATAAAAAGCACCCCGTTTGTTGCAAGGGTGATTTCTCCTGGACGGGGGAAACTGCCGCCGCCGACCAACGCGGGACCAGAGGCGGAATGGTGGGGACTGCGAAAGGGGCGATCGCTTATTAAGCCTTTACCCTTGAGTAAACCCGCTACTGAGTGAATTCTAGTGACTTCTAGGGCTTCATCAAAGTTCATGTCAGGCAAAATACTAGGTAATCGCCTTGCTAATAGGGTTTTTCCAGATCCGGGGGGACCGACAAAAATGAGATTGTGACCACCTGCGGCGGCAATTTCTAAGGCGCGTCTTGCATGTTGTTGACCTTTGACATCTTTAAGATCTAGCTTAAATTCGCTGTCTTGCCACCTTATATCAGGATTGGCAACTACAGGCTGATATTTATCGGGATTAGCCAGAAAATCGCCCACTTCCGTGATACTTTGCAGCCCATATACGGCTAAGCCCTTGACTAGGGCTGCTTCTTGAGCATTTTCTTTGGGGACGATAATGCCAATCATCCCTAAATTTTGAGCGGCGGCGGCGATCGGCAAAACGCCAGAAACAGGACGCAGGGAGCCATCTAGGGAAACTTCACCTAAAAACAAGTGATCTCCTAATAGTTGTGGATCAACCTGTTCGGAAGCAGCCAGAATACCGATGCTGATGGGTAGGTCAAAAATCGGTCCCTCCTTACGTAGATCGGCGGGTGTAAGATTAATGACTATTTTTCGCATAGGGAAAGCATAGCCTGCATTTTTGATGGCAGCTTTTACCCTTTCTCGACTTTCTTGAACCGCAGTGTCGGGTAATCCGACTAAGGTAATTCCAGGCAATCCTCCCGATACATCGACTTCTACTCCAACTTGAGTAGCATCAATGCCTAAAATTGTCGCACTCCAGACCCTTGCTAGCACTTTGACCTAAAAATAAGCTTAGTATTAATAATTTAGCCTAATATTTAGCCTAATATACAGTGACTTGAGTAAAAACTAACATTCTGCAAAGCTAAGCGATCGCGCCATAATCTCTTGCATTGCTGGGATCTCTAGGGGACTAGATTCTAGGTGGCTAGATATTGTTGCAAGGGAATCATGAAAAAGTGAATTAAACTCGCCATCAGGTTGCCAAGGCGTTTCAAAAGGGTGGGCTGCTAAGCTACAGGCATCCCATGTAGCTCTAACAGGAACGTCTAATTTGCCACAAAAACCACCTCTTCTCCCTTCGGGATTGTAATGTTGACACAATCGGCAAGCTGTAATGGATGTGTCTGAAGAGTCCATAGGTCTTATATTTGGCTTTGCCAAAGTTTATTAAAAAAATTTAATTAATTAGTTCTAATTATCAAGGGTATGTTTTAGGAGTAATTTACTCGGAAAATCTTGTCAGGAAGTCATTTCAGCGATCCCAAACCAAAGATTAATTTAACAATGTTTTAACTGACTCCTGTAATGCTTTCATAACAATCTTTTTGGGGTCTTTCTTAATCAAAAATCTTGTTTTTAATAGTTAAGAGAATATAAAGATATTTTTTTCGCTAATTTAACTGAAGTATTTTAGTAAAAATACCTATAGAAATTTTCATGGATCTTGCTCCATCCACTTGCTTAAAACCCAAATATTGCGATCGCCATTCTTGTTAGGGACTTGCGACTTACAGCAA
>DCSN01000230.1:7291-8033 GCA_002325645.1 Pseudanabaena sp. UBA1465 | reverse complement strand
GGCGATCGCATTCGATCGAGTAAACTAGGATTACAAGATCTAAGACTACAGAGAGACTAACATGACATTAGCCGAAGTAATTCCAGCAGCACGAAGGCTTACTGCGATCGAAAAACTAAAACTAATTCGGGTTCTTGTAGAAGACTTAGATATTGCTGAAGATATTGCACCAATTGAACCATTTAAAACCTATGACCTACCGACACCCTACGATATGTTTGGTGCTGGCGCAATATTAATGGAATCTCTCAAACAAACAGACACAAACTATCAATAACCTATGCGCTTCAAGTATTCCACCACTAGCCCCAACCAAAACGAATTTGACAGTCTCCCAAGAATTCCACTCATGTTAAGGCAAGGCGATCGCATAGTTGAAACAATTGGATTGGTAGACAGTGGCGCTACGATTAACGTCTTGCCCTATGAGATTGGTTTGCAATTAGGAAGCGTATGGGATGACCGTAAGGCTATCATTCGATTAACAGGTAATCTGGGTAATCAGCAGGCAATACCATTTTCTCTAGTCGCTCAGATTGGAGAATTTGAACCAGTCAAATTAGTATTTGCTTGGACAAATAGCCCAAAAGCCCCATTAATTCTTGGTCAAACCAACTTTTTTCTTGAATTCGATATTTATTTCTACCGTTCCAAGTCAGAGTTTGAAATTCAACCAAAATCGTAAATCTGGTGATCGCTGGATGGTTAATTTTTTTCGCGGGGCGATCGCTGTTTATGGGAT
>DCSN01000230.1:0-7154 GCA_002325645.1 Pseudanabaena sp. UBA1465 | reverse complement strand
TGTTTTTTGAGGGGCGATCGCTGGTTATGGGGATGGATAGGCGATCGCTATCTTGTATAGAAATTGCTGATGAGTTATGATGGATACAAATCATTGAGAATTTATCCATAATGAAAAAATCATTTACCGCAGTTATAAAGCAATCTAACAACTGGTGGATTGGCTGGATTGAAGAAATATCAGGCGTAAATTGTCAAGAAGCTACAAAAGAAGAACTTGTAGAAAGCCTTCGTATAACCCTAAAAGAAGCACTTGACTTTAATCGTTATGAAGCAATAGAAGCTGCTGGCGATGTTTATGAAGAAGAACTAATAGCACTATGAAACGTTCTGACTTACTGCGTCATCTTCGTAATCATGGCTGTGAGCTGATTAGAGAAGGTGGAAGACATTCGTGGTGGGGAAATCCTAGCCAAAACCGTCGTTCCTCCATACCGCGTCACACTGAAATTGATGAAAACTTAGCAAAAAAGATTTGCAAGGATTTAAGTGTTCCATTACCAAAATGATTCAAAAACTTGAAATCGCGATCGCTGGTTGATTGATTTTTTGAGTGGCGATCGCTGTTTGTGGGGATTGGATAGGCGATCTCTGTTTGATTTTTTTTTAGAGGGGCGATCGCTGTTTGTGAGGATGGATAGGCGATCGCTGTTTGACTTATTTTTTAGGGGGCGATCTCTGTTTGTGGGATGGATAGGCGATCGCTGTTTTATGGGGATGGATAGGCGATCGCTGCTAAACTGTATATATTAAGGACAGATCTAGCAAATGCAATGAATACACCTAATAATATTTCCATTGTTGATGAATCTCCTATTTCCACGATGCCAGTAACTGAAATACAGAATCGACTTAATGAAGCAATTAAGCAGCTATCTCCAGAAAGATTGAAAGCAGTTGCAGATTTTGCAGCATTCTTAGCTAATGCCGAAAGTGAAGCTGCCACTCAAGAATTATTGTCGATTTCAGGATTATTAGAGCGAGTCAAACAGAACCAAGCAACACCTAAAAGCCAATATGTAAATTGGAGAACAGTGCGTTCTGATGTATGAAGTTTTATTCCATCCTGATGCTCAAAAATTTTATGCCAAGGCAGATAAATCTCTAGCCAAAAAAATTGCTAGATGTCTGCAACAGCTAGAACAAGATCCGCGATCGCATCCAAATATCAAATCTCTTAAAGGAGAGTATTCGGGTTTATATCGATATCGTATTGGAGATTATAGAGTTATCTACTCAGTGGAAGATGAGATAGTAAAAGTATTTATTATTGTGATTGCCCATCGGAGTCAGGCTTATGAAATATAAGCTCTATTGATTAAGTATAGGCGATCGCTGTTTGTTTGATTTTTGGGAGGAGCGATCGCTGGTTGTGAGGGAATGGATAGGCGATCGCTGTCTGCTTCTTCAAGCAACCACTTTGGGGTTAACTAATACAAGAAGCTCTTCTTGAATGACTCGACGCAAAGTTTCTTCGTTTAGGGGTGGTTGTAGTTTGTTAAGGTATTCCCGCAAAGCTTCATTCATAATCGTCTGATAACCCTTGCCAGCAGAGTCACCACGTTCTCGAAATGCTTCAAGTACATCATCATCAATATAAATTGTGATGCGGGTTTTGCCTGTTTGAGGAATCACAGCCCCACGTTTAGCTTGGCTAAAATCATATTCCTTCTTCATAATTACATCTCTCAGAACGAGTAGCAGGACGAGCAGAAATCAATCGAACACGATCGCCGCGATCTGTATAGACAACAACCAATAAACGCCAGAGATGATCCATGCCAATTACGATAAATCTTTGCTCACCTTTGGCTGTCGTGTCTTCAAAAGAAAGCGCATTAGGATCATACAAAACCGCTTCGGCATCAGAAAACCTTATGCCATGCTTTTGGAAATTAGTGTAGGCTTTGTTTGAGTCCCATTCAACTTGCATACATACATTATATGCATAAAAATATTTTTACGTCACTGATTTTAGTAAAAGAACTTCATGTCTTCCAATGGTTACAAAGATTACAAAAAGATTAATAAGCAGGCGATCGCTGTTTGATTGATTTTTTGAGGGGCGATCGCTATTTGTGAGGAATGGATAGGCGATCGCTGGTTGATTTATTTTTTTGAGGGGCGATCGCTGTTTATGGGGGATGGAAAGGCGATCCCTAATGTTGTAGAATGTAGAGGCGATCTGTGAGGTAGTAATATGTATATGTTAAATACAGAAACACTTGAGAAATCAGAAAGTCTTAACTATTCATCTCTCTATGATCAAGACTTTATGCTCTGGATTGAGAATACAGTGCAATTACTCAAAAGCCAGCGTCTAACAGAACTAGATTTAGAGAATTTGATCGATGAAGTTGAGGATATGGGTAAAAATCAAAAACACGCATTAGAAAGTAATCTATCTATACTTTTAATGCACTTATTAAAGTGGCAATACCAATCTGTAAAGCGAAGCAATAGCTGGAAATATACAATTCGCGAACATCGACAACGTTTACAAAAAGCCTTTCGTGACAGCCCTAGTCTTAAGCGTTATTGCGATCAAGTATTTCATGATTGTTATCAAGATGCAAAGAGCTTAGCAGCAGATGAAACAGGACTTGAAATAAATTTGTTTCCAATTGAATCACCTTATTCGCTCATCGAAACTTTAGATCAAGATTTTCTACCAACTTAGAATTTATATTTTGATTTAGGATTCTTGACGATCGCTGGTTTGGGGGAGAGAATGTGGCGATCGTTGGTTGTGGTTGAGGGGTGATCGTTGTGTGATTAATTTTTTGAGGGGCGATCGCTGTTTTTTGGGGAATGGATAGGCGATCGCGGTTTGATTTATTTTTTTGAGGGGCGATCGCTGTTTTATGGGGATAGATAGGCGATCGCTGGTTGATTTGCTTATAATGTTATGGTGAGTCTGTAAAGAGCTTGCCCTAGTTTTTATTTATAGGTTATCGCTATGAAATATTTTGGGTTCCACTGTGAAAGCTTTTACTTGGAGTGATGACAAAAATAAATTGCTCCAGCAAGAACGAGGTATATCTTTTGAAGATATTGTGGAAGCGATCGCTAATGGATATTTGTTAGACAGTATTGACAATCCCAATTCTGACAAGTATTCCCATCAGTCAGTTTTGATAGTGGCGGTTAAAGGATATGTGTATTGTGTTCCCTATGTTGAGATCGAATCAGGTATTTTTCTAAAAACAATTTTTCCAAGCCGCAAAATGAAAAAGATATATTTAGGAGATTAGGAACTATGCAAAATTTAGATATAGAAGAACAGGAATTACTAGAAAGTATTGAGAATGAAGAATGGGTGAGTATTTCTAACAAACAAGAAGAGTTATCCCGTTTTCAAAATATAGCGAGGCAACAAATTTTAAGACAAAAAATTGAATTGCAGATGTCAACTCAAGACTCTGACAAAATCTATAGTTTAGCCAATCAACTTGGGATTTCTGTATCTAGCTTTGTTCAGGACATTGTTCATAGATATTTGCAAGGTGAGTTAGTTGAGAAAAGATAAATCGCTGGTTATGGGGAATGGATAGGCGATCGCAGTTTGGTTTATTTTTAAGAGAGGCGATCTAGAAAATGTCCTCATAAATATCCGCCATCCTTAGGGATATGTTTATCGAGTTTAAGACTAATGTATCTTCATTTCTCAAAATTTCCATTGTCCCCCCCCCTTGCAAATCTTGCCGATAAACTTCTACTTGAATCTTATCTTGAGAAACTAAAACATACTCCTGTAAACTACCAATCGTTTGATAATTAACTAACTTTTCGCGGCGATCGCTGACCTCCGTACTGGGCGACAACACCTCAAAAATAACACAGGGATAGTTTACAAAATATTTATCTCGATCTTCAGGATTGCAAGTAATCAGAACATCAGGATAATAGAATATCGTCTTGTTTTGATTAGCAGCCTTTAATTTGACCTTCATATCCGACATAAAAACATTGCAAGAGTTACCTCGCAACAGAGAACGTAAATGGCTAGCAATATTTAAAGTAATGATATTGTGTGCCTTACTCCCGCCAGCCATCGCAAATACTTGACCGCCCAAATATTCATGGCGGATTTCACTCTTACACTCTGCTTCTAAATATTCCGCAACTGAAAAAATGTGAATTGGCGATCGCATAATTTTTGATTCTAAACGGCTACAGTATTATACAGCTTTCAAATTTGTATATCTGAAGTTGGAATGGAAGACGTTGGATAGATAATCGCTGTTTGATTGATTTTTTCGAGGGGCGATCGCTGTTTTTTAGAATGGATAGGCGATCGCTGTTTATGGGGATAGATAGGCGATCGCTGATGATTATCTAAACTTAGCTTACGGAAAATAACGGTAAACTTCCTTACGGTGTAAAACTCTGACAAAAGCTACAGTTTCCTCCTCTACAAATAATCCAATACGATAATCACCTACACGAATTCGATAAAAATCTTCATGTCCCTGAAGCAATTTGATATTGCGGATTTCTAACAAAGCGTTTGCTAATTCAACTTCTTCAACGACTTTTTGAATACGTTTTAGAACTTTCCCATCTTTAAGATTTTTCAAATCCTCCTTAAAAGTCTTACGAAACTCGACCTGCATAATTACCGTTGAAACAATTCAAATATTTCATCCCTTCCCACGTTCTCACTATCCTTCCCCTCAGCGATCGCCTTTGCCATCGCCACATCTTCCATCGCCTCATAAAACAAATCTAGAATCCAGCTACGTTCTTGCATTAGCAACTCGTGCAAGGCTTCCTTGAGCAAAGGTTTTAGCTCTTCTACCTGTAAATTTAACATAAGTTGTTTATAAGTCATAATCTACATTTCTATAATAAACCAAATGACAGAGCGATCGCTGTTTGGTTGATTTGTTTGAGGGGCGATCGCTGTTTGCGGGGATGGATAGGCGATCGCTGCTGTGCATTGAAGACATTTTGGGTATGCCTGTGGCGGCGAAGTAGTTAGTTTAATTTGCTTATAATGTTAGGGTGAGTCTACAGATGGCTCACCTTGATTTTTTACAAAACTTGTACAAGGTGAATTTAATGGTAAACCCACGTCTCGAACTATTATCAGAACTTGAACAAACTCCCGAAGAGTATATTCCAGAATTATTGAGGCTGGTTCGTCTGTTTCGTCAGAGTCAGATAAATACCGCCATAGGCTCTATTTCTTCTAAGACGATACTAAACCAAGTTTTAGAAGAAATGGAGGACGCTGAAGATATTGCGGATGCAAAGATTGCTTTACAGGAAGATGGTTTTATTCCCTTGTCAGATGTTAAAAAGGAATTGGGAATTATTTAGATGCTTTACGAAATTGGCTTTAAGCCCTCTGCTTTGAAAGAAATTCGCAAGCTAGATGAAGCTGCCAGAAAAGTAATTATTTCAGAGATTGAGTTACTGGCTGATAATCCACGTCCTGATGGATGCAAGAAGTTAAAAGGAGAAGTTAATCTGTATAGAATTCGTGTTTTTG
This sequence comes from Pseudanabaena sp. UBA1465, assembly GCA_002325645.1. Classification (GTDB taxonomy): domain Bacteria; phylum Cyanobacteriota; class Cyanobacteriia; order Pseudanabaenales; family Pseudanabaenaceae; genus Pseudanabaena. Next base: position 1,658 of record DCSN01000230.1, on the reverse strand, counting down.
GTAACTATCGAGTTGTTTACGAAATACAGGATCGGATACTTGTGGTTATTGTGGTTAAGGTTGCTCATCGGAGAGATGTATATAGGTAGATTCATTTCACGGGTAAAGTCACCTCTTGCTTGTTGATAGGTTTATGATTGGAAAGATAGGAACGATTTAATTCAAAAAAACAAGTATGTCGAGTGTTAATCAACCAAGATTTATAATATTTTCTCAGCATGGACTGAGTGATACAAACAGCGAGATGCTTTCTTTAGCTCACAAAGTCGCACCGCCAAATTCTCATATTGTTGCTCCAAACTTGGGGATCGTGAAAACTTATTTCAAGATTGAGCCATTAATCGATAAGGTTGAAAAAGAGGCATTACAAGCATTTGATCAGTATCCGAATATACCTGTACGGATCATCGCAACTTCTTTAGGTGGGGTGGTTTGGGTTGAAGTATTATCTCGTAATCGAGAATGGTGGTCAAAAATTGAATCTTTGGTACTGTTGGGATCACCTATTGGCGGTTCAGATCTGGCGCGAATGATTGATCCTTTTGGCTGGGGTATTGGCATGGCTAAATATCTGGGCGAAAATCGACGACCTTTAGCAGAAAAAATTACGGCAATAGTTCCAACGTTAGTGGTGACAGGGAATACCACAGGCGGTAGTGACGGAACTGTGACTATTGAGTCTACAAAACTCAAACACGCCCACTTTGTCTGTATCAACGGTGTAAGCCACCCATCATTAAAATCTGCTCCTGCGGTTGCTAGAAGCATTCAAGTATTTTGGGAAAAGCCGAGAAAACCTCTGCCTGCCCCAAAAGTCACCCTGATTTCAGAGTTAATAGAGCATTTTCGCAGAGTGCAAGGCATCACCGATGCAAATTCGGCAGATGTGCAGTATTCCAATATCGTGCATTCCTTTACCGATGGGACTACTATACGCACTTGGGTAAATGGGTTTGGGGTCTATCATGTATTTATCGTCAATGCTGATAGAAGATGCCAATATGCTGGATTTGTTGGATGGGTACACATTGCTGGACTAGAAACAGCTATAGATAAGGCAAAAAAAATATTTTAAGATTGTCAGCCTTAGCCAATATAAATTTGATCTTTATCTTCTAATCGCTATAATCTTTATGATGCAATCATCCTAATAATTCTCTCAAAATCAAACAATTATGCTAGATCCACTCAACGCTTTCTTGAATGCCATACCACCTCTCGCTAAAGCCTATGAAAAAGTTCATGATTCTGTTGATGAATGGAATAGTTCCGCACAAACTGCGGATCGGATATCAAATGTTGCTGAACAAGTTGTGGATCTACTGAATGAAGTAGAAGGTATGACACAAGCTCACAGTAGAGATTTTAAGAATGCAACTCCAAGATTTACACTTCGTGATGGTTCTGTTCTAAAGGTGTTTAAAAATCCTGTAGGTGTCAACCATGTATTTATCGCGGATGATCAAGGAAATATGATTTTTGGTGGTTTTGTTGGTTGGATTCATGCAGATGGACTCAATCAAGCTATAGCAAGAATTAGACGCGATTTCACTTGATTTTTAAATATTTGGTTGTTAGGCGATCGCTGTTTTTGGGAATGGATAGGCGATCGCTGGTTGTTTTTTGTTTAGAGGGGCGATCGCTTTGATGTAGTGATC
>DCSN01000145.1 GCA_002325645.1 Pseudanabaena sp. UBA1465 | reverse complement strand
GTGTGCAGTTCCAAATACTCATCCAGAGTATTACGCGGACGAGTGTAAAACTCCTCAAACTCTGAGTATTGTTGAAATCGGCTAGCTATCTCGGCATTGTGGCGATCGAAATACCGCCACAGCACCCTAGGAACCACGGAACCGCCCAGATGGCGGTGCAACTCAGCGTGTAAAGTCATGCGATTTTAGATTTTAGATTTTAGATTTTAGATTGAAAGAATTGAAGGATTGAAGAATTTGTAATTTAGTCCTATACGCATCAGGGGCCAGAAACCGGGTTTTCCCACATACTAGCCAACAACCTCCAGCAGGTAAACTGTTCCACATTTAAGCTGCACATTGGATTCCCATAAAAACTCATCAACTCCTCTCCCATTCTCCCCCTCTCGGGCTCTCCCTTCCCAAGTCCCCCGATAGTGCTGGAAGTGGGTTAATGAGAGCAGTAGAGCCTCAAGCCTCTCAATTGTAACAAAAATTTATTTGACATTTGGGACGCATTCGTACATAATCGGAGATTGTGTCAACCTGAACAGAACGCGAGAAACCCTTGGCTAACGTAGTTGTAATCGGCGCCCAGTGGGGCGATGAAGGAAAAGGCAAAATTACCGATTTGCTCAGCAAATCCGCAGATATCGTTGTCCGCTACCAAGGGGGCGTCAACGCCGGTCATACCGTGGTAGTAAACGGTCAGACTTTCAAGCTGCATCTGATTCCGTCTGGAATTCTGTACCCTGAGACAGAATGTATCATCGGCTGCGGTACGGTCATTGACCCTAAAGTTTTAATTCAAGAATTGGATCAGTTAGAAAAACTAAACGTTTCTACTGCCAAGTTGATGATTTCCCAGACTGCTCACGTCACCATGCCCTACCACAGATTAATTGATGTGGCATCGGAAGAACAGCGGGGAAATTATAAAATTGGGACAACGGGACGTGGCATCGGCCCTACTTACGCGGATAAGTCCGAACGTACTGGTATTCGGATGCTCGATTTAATGGACTTGGAAGGATTCCGAGAACAACTGGAATGGACAATTAATCATAAAAATGTCATTCTGGAAAAACTTTACAATTTGCCTCCTCTCAATCCTCAAGATGTGATTGATGAATACCGAGTCTATGCGGAACGTTTGCGCCCCCACGTAGTAGACAGTTCCCTGAAGATTTATGAGGGACTTCACAAGCGGAAAAATATTCTGTTTGAAGGCGCCCAAGGCACTTTATTAGACTTAGATCACGGCACTTATCCCTACGTTACTTCCAGCAGTCCGATCGCAGGTGGCGCTTGTGTGGGAACAGGAGTCGGCCCGACAGCGATCGATCGCGTTATCGGAGTCGCAAAAGCTTACACAACCCGCGTGGGAGAAGGCCCCTTCCCTACCGAAATGGTAGATGGAGTTGGCGCAATTTTGGGCGAGAGAGGTGCAGAATTCGGCACGACAACCGGTCGGAAACGCCGCTGCGGTTGGTTCGACGCGGTAATCGGCCGCTACGCAGTTCGCATCAACGGACTTGACTGTCTGGCAATTACCAAACTAGATGTTTTGGATGAATTAGAAGAAATCAAAGTCTGCGTTGCTTACGAAATTGATGGCGAACGTTGTATCGATTTCCCCAAAAATTCCCGCATATTTGCTCGTTGCAAACCCATCTATGAAACCCTTCCCGGTTGGAAACAGTCAACGGAAGAGTGCCGTAATTTGAAAGATTTGCCGCAGCAAGCTTTGGATTATCTGAAGTTTTTGGCAGATTTGATGGAAGTGCCGATCGCAATTGTATCTCTCGGTGCCGGCCGCGACCAAACTATCATTGTCGAAGACCCAATTCACGGCCCGAAGCGGGGGTTATTGTCGGCTGACGGTACGCCTGTAGTAGCACAATCCTAACAGGTTTAGTTATAATAGAGAAAAAGGGTCTATCTCATGTCCGATCGGGCTCCAGTGACCGATGAAGATCGTCTAATCTACCAACTAACCCTTCATCGGGATTTGGTTGGCTGGGTTATCAGAAAATTAGCTGAAGCTGGCATTCCATCCCAGAGAACTACTGGCAACGATCCGAAAGGAGACATTTTAATTGTAGCCGCCAAGGATGCCTCACAAGTAGAGCAAATAATCTGCGATATTCATCATCAATACAATAGAGGAAGTATCAAAGATGCACAGTCAAACCTAAAGGAAAGAAAAACAGACCTGCCGCATATAGAAATAAAAACCACATACCTTTCAGGAAAAGCCGTTAATGAAATTATTGATACTGCCACTGTTATTGGAGTTGTAAGTGCCGATAAAAATTCTGCACCGGGCAAAGCTAAATTTATCACAGCAGGCATAGCTTATGCAGAAAATATTCCTTTGAACGAGTTTTTAGATGTTTAGTAGCAGGAGTAATCCCAATGTTTGACATCAGTTTTTATTCAGCTAATGGTGAACCGTCTGATAGTGTAAGAATCACAGCAACTACTTACGAATGGTTAGCTAAATCTGATTTTTCCAAAATAGGCGGGGAATCAATCGACACCGAAATTTACCTAGATGAAGAAAATGTAATTCTGCCTCTAGTTGAATTAAATCAACATATTCGCCAGCAGTTCAAGAAAATTTTCAGCGAAGCAATCATCAGTGAAAGCGATGTAGTTCTCACTAAGCTTGGTGATTCCCCTTCAAAAGAAGAGTATCAATCAGGAACTTATCGTCTGAGAAAAATGCTGGAATTGCTGAAGTGTGTGGAAAATGAAAACTATCAATACCTTCAGCGAATTTAATT
>DCSN01000031.1 GCA_002325645.1 Pseudanabaena sp. UBA1465 | reverse complement strand
CTTCCCACCCAAAGAATAGTCGTTACAAAGTGAATAATTAGGCGTGCGCGGCGAAGCTGCGCACGCCTAATTATTCACTGGGAAGGGAGTAGGACACAAAAACAAGAGGGTTTCATAAAAAAGGTAACGCTAAGCATTACCTTTTTTATGAAATTCAGTTAACTCTGTTTCTTGTTAGTTTTACGCTCTAAAATTTCCTTCAAAATCAAAGTTACGACTGCTAATAGTGCAAGCAATACTGCGGCGGAGTAAGCTACTTCTGTTTCATATTGCTTGTAGGATTCTTCAACAAATAGCGGTAAGCTTTGGGTCTTATTAGCAATATTTCCTGAAACTACGGATACAGCGCCAAATTCGCCCATCGCTCTAGCATTGGTTAAGACCAAGCCGTAGAGCAAGCCCCAACGAATATTGGGAATAACAATTTTCCAGAAAATTTGCCAATCACTTGCACCAAGAGTACGAGCAGCTTCTTCTTGGTCGGTTCCCATTTCATCAAGCACAGGAATTACTTCACGGGCAATAAAAGGCATACTCACAAAGATAGTCGCCAGTAGCATCCCCGGAAAAGCAAATACGATTTTGATGTCATTTGTCTCTAGCCATGACCCAAACCATCCCACTCTGCCGTATAGCAGAACAATCATTAAACCTGCAACTACGGGCGAAATCGAGAATGGTAAATCGATAATGCTTAGTAATAGAGATTTCCCTGGAAACTTATTGCGAGCGATCGCCCAAGCCGCACTCAAGCCAAAAATAGTATTTAGTGGTAAGGCAATTATCGCTAAGGTAAAGGTGAGCTTAATCGCATTCTGGAAGTCAGGTTGTTTGATGGCTTCTAGGATGGGCGCAAAGCCTTTGCTAAAGGCCGTAACAAATACGTTTGCCGCAGGTAATAGCAATACTAGTCCGAGGTAAAGAAAAGCGATCGCAATTAAAATTGCAGGGGCAAGGCTTTTCTTGTCGGTGCTTTTAATCGGTTCAGGTGAGTTTTGAGGGCGATCGCCTTCAAAATTATTTAGGGAACTATTCAAATTAGCCATAACGCTTACTCCATGCTTGCAAGAGATTAATTGCGAGTAAGCTCACAAAGGAAATACCTAACATGACAACGCCAATCACGGTTGCGCCCACATAGTCATATCTTTCTAGGCTTTGGAAAATCAAAACTGGAGTGATTAAGTCTTTAAAAGGGGTATTAGAGGCAATAATTACGGTTGAGCCATATTCACCAACAGCACGGGAGAACCCAAGCGCAACCCCTGTCAAGATCGCAGGTGTAAGTGGTGGCAAAATCACCTGTATAAAAGTCTGAAACTTAGAAGCTCCCAAAGACCAAGCGGCTTCTTCAACTTCCTTTTCTAATTCTGTAAGTACAGGTTGCACGGTTCGCACAATGAAGGGTAGGGAAATGAACATCATGGCGATCCATACCCCTAAACGAGTAAAGGCGATTTTGAAGCCTGATGACGCAAATAATGAACCAATCCAACCTTGTTCGCTGTAGACCGTGGCTAGGGTCAAGCCCGCAACGGAGGTAGGTAAGGCAAAGGGTAAATCAACTACGGCTTCTAGAAAGCGTTTGCCAAAGAAGTCATAGCGAACAATCACCCAAGCAATGAGAGTCCCAAATACGCCATTAACGGCGGCGGCGGCGGCGGCGGTTACAAAGGTAATTTCATAGCTAGATAAAGCTTCTGGTGTGGTGGCAGTTTTCCAGAAGCTCTCGAAAGGCTCACTAGAAGCTTTTACCAACATGGCAATGATCGGTAAGATTAGCAAAAATGCAAGATAGACAAAGGTAATTACCCATGTCCAAGGAATTTTGGAAAATATTTTCAGAAAAGCATTAGGTTGCGATCGCGGCTTTTCAGGTGTAAATGGAGGTGTGGTCATAAAGTTAAGGACTAACGCTTGATTTGAGATTGAATTTGATCAAAAATTGCTTCCTTAGCAAAGAACTTTTTATCAATTTCATTCCAACCACCGAAATCTTTTACTGTTGCCAATTCCTTAACGGCAGGGAACTGCTCAACAAATTTCTTCTCCTTGGCAACACTTTCATCAACGGGACGGAAGCCAAGTTTTGCAAATTCAGTTTGCGCTTCAGGAGTATACAAGAATTTCACAAATGCTTCGGCAACTTCCTTTGTGCCATGCTTAGCGACATTCTTATCAACTACGGCGATCGGATTATCGATTGAAATATTAACATCAGGCACAACATAAGTAACCTTTTGTCCTTTTTGACTAGCCAAAATAATCTCATTTTCATAGTTGATCAAGGCATCACCTTGACCTTGCTTGAAGAAAGCATCGCTGGCTTCACGAGCATCCTTAGTGAGGATTGGCACATTCTTAAATACTTTTACTAACGCTTCCTGAGCCTTGGCATCGCTACTACCTTTTTTAGCAGCAGCATTCCAAAGAGCGAGAAAATTCCACCTAGCCACGCCTGAAGTTTTAGGATCGGCGGTAATCACAGAAATGCCATCCTTTTCTAAATCTGACCATTCTTTAATATTTTTAGGATTACCTTCACGGGTAACAAGAACAGCTACTGATTTGGAAACGATCGCCTCATTGGGAGCTTCTTTTTCCCAACCCTTTTCGATGAGTCCTGCTTTTTCGATTTTACTGGTATCACCAGCCAAAGCGAGGTGGACAATATCAGCTTCTAGCCCATCGATAACAGCACGAGTCTGAGAACCAGAGCCACCATAGCTTTGACTAAAGATAACTTTCTGATTTTGTTCTTTTTGCCATTTTTCTACAAATTTTGGAATGATAGCTTCGTGGGCTTTTTTGGTGACGGCAAAGGAAACAAGAGTTAGTTCAACATCCTTTTTAAGAGCGCCTGTTGGGGCTTGTTGGGTAGCAGAACCATTTGTAGTGGTTGCAGTGGGTTTAGTATCACTGCAAGCTGCGATCGCGACGCTGATCAATGCGCCTACCAAAAACAAAGAGACAAATTTGCGCCCCCAGTTTTTTTGTCCCCATTTATGACTGAATATGTTTTTAAATAAACTCGCGATCGCCGCGATCGCTGATGTTGATTTTTTTAAAGGATGTTGACCTGAACCCATGAGCATATCTCCAAAAGATTAATCTACGACATCTTGATGGGGATACCGTATTTAATTACCATACAATACTTTTCTGTGGGATACAAGTCAAAACCAAAAAAGCGAGTGACGGCGCTTTGCGCCGCCACTCACTCCTTGTCCTAATTAAAAAAACTATGGCGTACGCGGAGCGTACGCCATAGTTTTTGGGGTTTTATATTTAACTGCACTTAGCTACTTATAGAATTGACACTCCTCAGCCTAAAGGCATGAGGATTCTTGGACTCACTATTGCCTGTGAGACTTGTCCAAGCATGGTCTTACTCAGTGATACCTAGTCTTGCAACTAGCTTCTCAAGCGTGAATTCCCGTATGCCCTACGGTACTTGATGTATTCTAATATAAAGCCCTCCTAGAAGGACGGGGTTTTAAACCCATTTTTCCGATAAAAAATAGAAACAATAGTTTCTATTTTTTTGAGTTCCCTTTAGGTTCTTCACCTAAAGGGATTACTGGTGGCGATAAATTAACCAGCACTTTATCCACACGATTGCCATCCATATCCATTACTTCAAAACGGATTCTTTGCCAAGTGAAATGTTCGCCAACATTGGGAATATGGCGTAGATACGTCATCATCAATCCACCCAAAGTATGATAGTTGCGCTCTTCTTCGTAGGGTAGATCTTCAACTTCTAGGATTTCTTTGAGCCGATCGCTAGAAATCATGCCGTCAATTAACCAAGATCCATCTTCTCGTTGCATCGCATCGGGATCACCTTCGCGATCGCTAGATGGCAAATCACCAACGATCGCTTCAAGCAGATCGGTGAGAGTCACCATCCCCTCCACACCACCATACTCATCAGTCACCATCGCCACGCGATCGCCCGATTGTTTAAACTGCTCCAACACACTCAAAGCACTAGCGGTCTCGGCAACATATAGCGGCGGACTACTAACTTTTAACAGATCAATTGGTGCGCCGTGAATACTGGCATTTAGAAATTCGCGAATATCGACAATTCCCACACATTCATCCAGATTTTCTCTCGCCACTGGAAATCGAGAATGTCCACTGTCTAAAACATCGCGTTGGGTTTCCTCAAAGGGCGCATCTAGATCGAGCCAGTCAATCTCAGTACGTGGAGTCATCAGGGCTTTAATGGGGCGATCGCCTAAACGAAATACTCGCTCTACCATATCTTGTTCAGCTTCTTCAAACATTCCTGATTCCGCACCCTGAGCAATCATCACCTTAATTTCTTCTTCGGTAACTTGCGATTCTTCGGTGGGTTGGATTCCCAATAAACCAAGCAAGGCATCAGTTGAGGCACTAAGTAAATAAACAATCGGTGTGCCAATATTAGCCAAAAATCGCATCGGTGGCGCAACAGTACAAGCAATTCTCTCGGCATTGCTCATAGCTAAACGCTTCGGAACCAATTCACCGACCACCAGAGAGAGATAAGTGATGATCCCTACAACAATCGTAAAACTAAGAGTTTCACTATAGGGTTTCAATAAGTCAACTGTATCTAATAATTTTTCTAGGGTCTTAGCTACTGTCGCACCACCCAAAGCACCGCTCAGGATGCCAATTAAGGTGATACCGATCTGCACAGTTGACAAAAAATTATTGGGTGAGCTAATCAATCTTAAAGCAGCTCTAGCTTTAGCATTTCCTTCCTTTGCCCATTGCTCTAGTCGCACTTTACGCGCAGAGATGATCGCTAACTCGGACATCGAAAACACACCATTAGCAATGATCAGCACAATGATGAGTAAAGCTTCAAAAGCGAGGGAAGACATTTTTTTTGAGCAGAACGACTTTATGGGAATCGTTTGAGAAATTTGTTAATGATAGTTATATATATTCTCATACCAAATTTTGTGTCAAGTTTCCTAAGAATCAAAAAAGGTATGACACGTTGTGTCATACCTTTTTTTGACAGCTATTTTTTAACGACTGTAGAGTTGGGTAACTTCTAATAGGCGATCGCTCAAATCTTGATTGAGTAAATTGGGATCACTATAGCGCCAGCCCCAATTACCTGTAGCAGTTCCAGGGACATTCATCCGCGCACTATTATCTAAACCGAGGACATCCTGTAAAGGAACGATCGCAATTACCGATACCGTAGCCATCGCCATACGGATTAATGTCCAGTTAATTGGTTCACCCATCGCAAAGCCCACAATATAGCGATAAAACAAGTTCTTTTCATACTTGCTTGCCTTCTGCCACCAACCAACAGCCGTATCATTGTCGTGGGTTCCTGTGTATACGACACTGTTATGCACATAGTTATGGGGCAGATGGAAATTATCAGATCCACCACCAAAGGCAAACATCAGCACCCGCATCCCAGGAAAAGCAAAGTCATCGCGTAGTTTTTCGACTTCTGGAGTGATGATGCCCAAATCTTCGGCAAGAATTGGTAATTCACCCATGACTTCATTAAGTCGATTAAATAACTCTACGCCTGAGGCAAGCACCCATTCTCCATCGATCGCTGTTTCTTCGCCAGATTTGACTTGCCAAAAAGCCTGAAAGCCACGAAAGTGATCGATGCGAATAATATCTACATAGCGGTTTAAAAACCTAAAGCGATCGATCCACCAAGCAAAATCAGTTTCTTGGAGATATTCCCAGTTATAAACAGGATTGCCCCATAGTTGACCAGTAGCACTGAAATAGTCGGGCGGCACTCCTGCCATGAGCGCAACTTCATTGGTTTCAGGTTCGAGGGCAAAGTTTTTAGGGTTTGCCCAGACATCGGCGCTATGGTGGGAGACATAGATGGGAATATCACCAATAATCTGAATATGGCGCACGTTGGCATATTGCTTTAGCTTTAGCCACTGCTCAAAAAAGATAAATTGTAAAAATCTGTGAAATTGAATTTTATCTGCTAGTTCCTCGCGCTTTTGTTGCAAAGCTTGAATGTCACGCTTGGCGATCGCTTCTTCCCAGTTATTCCATGTAATTTCAGGATTTTCTTCATGCAAGGTGATGAATAGCACATAGTCTTCGAGCCAATCAGCTTCTTCGTAACAAAACTTTTTAAACTGTTCTTGGATTAAATACAGTTCATGATGATGCTGGGGATCTTGATCGGTATATCCCTGTTGAAAGCGCTGGTAGGCTATCTCTAGTAATTGGCGTTTGTAAGGAATTACTGCCTCAAAATCAACGCGATCTTGATCAAAATCAGGAATATCAGCCCAATCTTCTTCCTTTAGTAAATGCTGATTTACTAAAAGTTCGGGACTAATCAGATAGGGATTACCCGCGATCGCGCTATAGCTCATGTAGGGAGAATTACCATATCCTGTGGGGCCGAGGGGTAAGACTTGCCAAAGCTTCTGACCACTACGCGATAAAAACTCAATGAACTGATAAGCGGTCGCTCCTAAGTCCCCAATTCCAAATTTACTCGGTAATGAGGTTGGATGTAACAGAATTCCACTAGCACGTTGGAAAGCCATAGACAAAAAAATAAAAGATTTTAGATCTGGCTTTACTTTACCTTCTTATGCCTAAAGGTTTGCGTTTTCGGAATGCTAAAAATCTAAATAATTTACGGCACTTCGTGCCGTAAATTATTTAGATAATTCCATCTTCGGCCATTTCTTCACGGGTATAGGTAACGGCAAAATCTAAAAAAGAAGTATGAAGTTCGATCTCCACCACCGCAGGAAATAGACGCAAAGTACTAATTCCTAAATTGCGAGGATTGTCTGCCAACCAGCCAAAAGCTGCTTTGGTAATAGTTTGGACTACTAAAATCTCGCCATCGTGGGTTTGAACTAGCGATAATTCAGCATCCCCCGGTTTTAAATACATTTCACTATAAATTTGCCCTAGCATTCGCCATTGCTGCCGCCAATAGGTCATTCCTTGTCTTTCATGGGCGATCGCATATTCAACCAAAGGGGCCACATTTTGCCATGTAATATCATCCCTCTGAAAAATCAGACGTATTTCCTTCATCGCCTGTTCACAATCTTCTTCAAATTTGAGCAATGGAATCGGATCGGTGAGGCGACGTGGTGTTTTGCTTAAAGTCATCATTGCTTGAATCACGGTTGCCTCAATCTCACTAGATAGCTCCTCCCTAGCTTTTTGGGTTTGCCAAACTACCCCTTGTTCGGTGGTTGCATACATTGCAGGCAATCGATTTAATACATAAGCAGCGATATCATCAAGCCCAACTTTGCGCGGCAGTACATTTTCCATATGCACCAATTGGTATTTTATTTCTTGATTCACCAAATCTTCTAAAACATTTACGAGAAAGTAAGAAGCCGAAATAATATAGGAGTCCAATTCAGGATTGGGCAATTCGGGATGCTTATGCCAATCGTTTTGATTATAAACACCTCCCTTGCGTTGCAAATAACCTTTGATATCACGGATCTGATGGCGATCGTGGATGCTCAAACTGGCATATTCGGGGGTATGCATGACTAAAGCCAGCGTTTCTTGAAAAGCCTGTGGCACATCTTGCCATGACAATGATGGTTTACAAAAAAGTTGTTGTAACTTCGCTAAAACATGGGCAGGAGTTTCGATTTTACTAGCAGCGATTTTAGTTGATTCTCGGAGAGGATCTCGCTTTACACCTAGAAGCGCATATTGAACATTGTTAACAATTTGATTCCGCAATTCATTGTGGGCGCGTTTACGCTGATGTAGCCAGCCTCTACTAGTACTTGCATAGAGTACTGGAAGACGATTCAGAGCAAAAGCCGTTACTTCACTAAGGTTTATTTTTTCGTGTACTGCTTGGTTCAGGTGCTTTAACTGTTCCTGTACTTCAACGACAACGATCTCCTCAAGGACATTTTTGAGGCTGGGCATAATTTTTTTGCTGATAAAAATTTTTACTGATAGAAATTTTTGCTAATAAAAACATTATGCGTAGGTACAGCGCTTTGATCTTACTTAAAACCCAGAAATATTTTTAAAAGCGCCGCTTTTAAAAATATTTCTGTACTACTCAAAGCCTCAATAGGCTGTAACTAAACGCAATTGAATATAAAATCCAAAACCTGTGGCGCACGATGCGCGTGCGCCACAGGTTTTGCTATGGTTTTTAGCCCCGTTCAGATACTCATTAGCCTTTTTTAAATACTATTGTCAATGTACCCTATTGCTCAGCGAGGTTATCAATCTTCTCACGGATTGATAGCTGGACTAGGGTGCGAATAAGAGATAATCCAGAAAAACCTGCCCCAATAAAAGCAGCGATCGCCCAGCCAGTATAAGTACCATTGGTTCCCACCAATAACACTGCCCCTACTAATGCTAAGAATCCTGTTAAACAGGCATAGATTAACGCTCTAACAGCAATATTGATACGCTTGAGGGTGCGATCGCTTTCTGAAGATTTAACTTGAATCATTAATTCCCCGCGTTCGATGCGCTCTTCTAATCGTTCTAGCAAGATCTCCATGCGACTCGGTTTATTGAGTTGGTAAACCAAAAAGTCCTTTGCTTGCTGAGCTAATGCACCTAAACTATTACCCCGTCCTCTCGCTAAAACAATACTTTTAACAAAGGGCTGAGCAGCCGTCGAGAAGTTATATTCTGGATCGAGAATGCGGGCAATACCATCAAGGGTTGTTAGGGATTTGAGCAGATAAGTCATCTGCGGTGGTAGACGGAATGGTTGTTTTTCAAAGATCGCTACCACTTCACCTTTAATTTGCTCAAATTCATAAACATTTACAGGTCTTTCGGTAAAGCGATCTAAAACGAACTTCAGCATCCGTTTGACAGGACTCATATCGGCGATCGGTTCGATGAAACCCATACTCATTAAAGTATCAACTACTTCATTGGTATCTTTGCGTAATACGGCAAAGAAGGTTTTCACCATTTGATCCTTTGCCATGGTTTTAACTTCCGCCATCATCCCGTAATCGTAGAAAATCAAGCTGCCGCTAGGGCTAACTGCGAGATTGCCAGGGTGAGGATCGGCGTGAAAAAAGCCATCTTGCAGCAGTTGCTTGAGATAACAACAGATTCCTAATTGATTAATTTCCTTGGGATTTAGTCCACAGGCTTCGAGGGCTTGGCGATCGTCAACCTTAATGCCTGGGACATATTCCAAGGTCAGCACCATAGAGGTGGAATAGTCCCAATAGACTTTGGGGACGACTATGCGAGGATATCCTTCAAAATTTTTGCGAAAGCGATCGGCATTTTTCCCCTCAATCTCATAGTCAATTTCTTGATAGAGAATCGTAAAGAATTCTTTATAAATCCCTTCCAGATTATATTTACGAGTCCAACTAAAATATCGTCGAAAAACCTTGAGAAGTTTACCAACGGCAAGTAAATCTAAATCGAATAATCTTTTTAACCCCGGACGTTGGACTTTAACAACAACATCTTCGCCTGTGTATAAAGTGGCGCGATGCACCTGTCCGAGACTAGCCGCTGCAAGGGGGACTTCATCAAAGTCACGATAGATATTATAGAGCGACTTACCAAGTTCAAGCTCAATGATGTCTCTAGCTTCTTTGGCGCTAAAAGCTGGCACTTTATCTTGCAATTGTGACAGGTTGCTGATGTATTCGGGTGGCAAAAGATCAACACGGGTGGATAGCGATTGACCGATTTTGATAAATGTTGGACCTAATTCGAGCATATTGCGGACTAGCCACTCGGCTCGCTTGGCGCGAGTAATCGATGTGTTGTTTTGCCAAAACTTATCCCACCATATAAAAAACAAGAAGGTGAAGGCAGCTAAAAATACTTCCCGTTGGCGGGCAAGGGAAGAGCTTTTAATTCTCTGCCAGCGTAGTTTTTTGAGGGGTAATTGGGCGATCGCAGACATATTTTGCTGTACTAGCCTTGCTAACTCGCAGTGCTGTGTTTATCTTACCCAATTCCAGATTAAAAATAGAAAATTTTGAAAGTACCGCATCGCGGCACTTTCAAAATTTTTTGTTGTGGTTTGGTTGATCGGCAATTTCTGTAGGACAAATAAAAAACCAAGAAGTGAATGTTTTTTGTGTAGTGACAAGACTGAATACAGCTATACAACAAAAATAACAAGACTTTGCTATGGTTATTTTGTATGGGCGACCAACCGAATATTCAAAGATCTAAGGCTAAAAATTAGTTAAGTTTTACCTGAAAACCGACTAATTTTTTATATCTGTTAAAAACATTCTTAGAGGTAATTCCATGGGTGAAATCACCAGAGATGAAATTCGCGAACGTTTAGGTAATATCGATCAAATTCGCGATATTATTTTTGGCGCACATTTGCGCGAGTACACAAGTCGTCTAGATAAGGCAGAATCTGATATTTCCGCAATTCAACAGGATATCCGAGATAGCCTTAATGACTTAAAACTAAACTTAGCCACTGAGTTAAGGACTGCCGTTGAGTCAATTGATAAGCGCCTAAAAACGATTAGCTCATCAGCCCAAGAAGAAGCCGCAGATCTCCGACAACAGTTTGATCGCCTTAATCGCAAGTTTACTAATAGCATTGAAACTCTTGATGAAACAGTTGAGGCGCAACGGGTTGCTTTGCGTGATGAACTTGCTCAAACCAGAGATAGCATCCAACATGATACGCGTGAATTGCGATCGCTAGTTTTAGAAGAACTAAACCGTCACTTCTCAATTCTTCGTGAAGACAAACTTTCCAAGGATGATTTGGCAGAGTTGCTATTTGAGCTAGGTATGAGACTCAAAGGTTCAGAGTTTGTACCCGAATTGCGCGAAGCTGCTGAAGAACATTTTGAGGAGAAATATGAACCAGTCAGCATAGTTAGTTCGCAGTCAAAAAGTGAACGATCAACTTCACTGAGCGCAGATTCGATTAGCCCACCCAAATCCACATCTCGCTCTAAATCTACAAGTTCTAAAGTGACCTAGAGTAAGTAGCTCAGTGTAAGTAAATTTAGATCTGTCGTCAGTATTAAAAACAGAAAGTGAGTAGTGGCGCGATGCGCCACTACTCACTTTTTTAGTTTTAATTTGTCCTACAGCAATTTCCGATTAAACGAACCACAAGAAAATTTTTGATTCGAGTTTAAGCGCAAAGCGATGTAACCCAAGTAACGATAGCTACTTATTTGTTTTACGAAAAGTCTCATCTAGTGAGACTTTTATGACAAAATTTATAAGCACAATGTCAAAAAAAGTTTTCGTCTAGATAGCCATGCTCAAAGCTGGGATTGTCGGACTACCCAATGTGGGCAAGTCTACGTTATTTAATGCCCTAGTTGCCAACGCCAAAGCCGAAGCAGCCAATTTTCCTTTCTGCACGATCGAACCCAACGTTGGCTCGGTGTCCGTTCCTGACGATCGCCTCAAAACCCTCGCTGAAGTTGGTAAGTCCGCGCAAACCATCCCCACCAGAGTCGAATTTGTCGATATTGCAGGACTGGTCAGAGGGGCAAGTAAGGGGGAAGGGTTAGGAAATCAGTTTTTAGGAAATATTCGAGTTTGCGATGCGATCGTGCATGTGGTGCGCTGTTTTGAAAATGACGACATCATCCATGTAGAAGCATCGATCGATCCTGTCCGTGATATTGAGATCATTACCCTTGAGCTTGCTCTTTCAGATCTATCCCAAGTCGATCGCCGCATTGAGCGCACCCGCAAGGCGGCTCGCGCCGATGCTGATGCCAAAATTGAATTAGCGGCTCTCGAAAAGGTACGCGAAACCCTTGATGCGGGTAAACCAGCTCGGTTAGCCAATCTCACCGATGAGGAAAAAGAAGCAATTTCTGTATTGCAGTTGTTGACCCTAAAGCCCACAATTTACGCCGCCAATGTCTCTGAAGATGATCTGTCGGCGGGTAATGCGTTTGTTGATCAGGTAAAAGCGATCGCCGATGCGGAAAATGCTGAAGTTACCATCGTATCAGCTCAAGTGGAAGCAGAACTATTAGAACTACCTGATGAAGAGCGTCAAGATTTTCTCGAATCCCTTGGGGTTAAGGAAGGTGGCTTAAAGTCCTTAATTCGGGCTACCTATCATCTTTTGGGCTTACGCACCTATTTCACGGTTGGTCCTAAAGAAGCTCGCGCATGGACAATCCATGCAGGCATGAAAGCACCTCAAGCCGCAGGTGTGATTCACTCTGACTTTGAGAAATCCTTCATTCGTGCGGAAACTGTTGCTTTTAAGGATCTTATAGAATCAGGATCGATGAGTGCGGCGCGGGCTAAGGGGCTACTCCGCAGTGAGGGCAAAGAATATGTCGTTCAAGAAGGTGATGTAATTTTATTCCTTACTAGCGCATAACCAAAAAGACCGAGCCAATGGCTCGGTCTTTTTGGTTCGGAATACTTTAGGATCTTTAGGTCACAGTCAACTGCTGGAAGGATCTCAGGTCTACTAGAAAACTAAACTAGTGAACTAGAGATAATTTAACTAGCTACCTTACAGAACAGCCCCAGCACACAGCTCGGAAACCTGAAGACCCATACGTTTACCGTTACTACTATCTGATTGCATGGGCATCACCTCCTGTTGTCTAAATGTTTATTATCAAATGTGGTTTCGATGTCAGACATCGAAAGGTTTATTCAACCTGACAGCTAATATAGCTGACAAATTTGGATTTGACAATATTCTAATTAAAAACAAGCGGTGCTTGTTTTTAACTAACGCGAACGGGAA
>DCSN01000029.1 GCA_002325645.1 Pseudanabaena sp. UBA1465 | reverse complement strand
GCAAGTAAGTTTATGGATAATCGTATAAGTAGCTAGGCGCAATTAAATATAAAACCCTAAAAGCTGTAGCGCAATCGCAGCGTGCGCTACAGCTTTTAGTTGTGGTTTTTAATTATGCCCAGCTACTTATGCTGAACTACTTATTTATTCTATTGCAGCAAAAATTACTATACAAGCCCTATTGTTAGGATATTATCATTGAGTTGTGAGTCTTCCTACATATCAAATATGATTAAACACTTTGCTAAACACTTGTTACTGCCTGTTTCTGTTGCTTTGGCAGTAGCATCCTGTCAGCAGCCTAGTGCAACAATTACATCTTCGCCGTCAGTTTCAGCTTCAGCCAGTCCTACTACATCTGCTTCGGCAAAAGCATCAGAGACTCCTAAAGCATCAGAGACTCCTAAAGCATCAGAATCTCCTAAAGCATCAGAATCTCCCAAGGCTTCTAATACTTCTAAATCTGATGCTTCTACATCTGATGCACCATCTTCTCCTAAAACTAAAGATGTTGACGCTTTTATTAAAGAGAATGCCGAATACAAAGAATTTTACGAAGCAACTGGGGGAATCAAGTATGTGGGTCTAGTGGAAACTGAAAGTTGCAAAGCTTTAGATCAGGGAGTTCCACTAGCAACTTTAACTGATGCTCTAGAAAAAGAGTTTGACAAACAGGGTAGCTCTCTTCCTGCGGACAAACTCACCAAGTTGAAGGAATATACAGGATTTGTCGTCGGTGCTAGTATTGCGATCGCCTGTCCTCAACATAAAGATAAAATTAAGTCTTAATTACCTTAAGTACTTAAACAACATAGGCAAAAGTACAGCACTTTGCGCTTACTTAAAACCCAAAAATATTTTTAAAAGCGGCGCATCGCGCCGCTTTTAAAAATATTTCCGTACTACTCAAAGTCTCATGTATGTGGCGATCGCCAGATACTTTTAAGATGTTATCGTCATAAAATGTTAATATGCTTGAGATTAAGAACGTATCAGGATGAAAAATTTAATGCGTTGGTCAATTGTACTGATGCTCAGTGCGACATTAGCAGGAGCGAGCGCTCCCCTAATTACCGCTTCTTCTGAGTCCGAGCTTGCTCTCAATGCAAGTTTAGCGAATAACCGAGACAACAAATCCTTTGATCCACTTACTTACTCGCCAATCGATCAAAGGCTTGCCAAGCTAGAAACTCAGGCTCAACAGCCATCAGCCAATATCGATCGCGTCCGAGCCAAACTGGTACTCGCCGATATCTATCTCAATAGTCGGAAGTCGCGTGAAGCGATCGCTGCCCTTGATAAGCTAGAAGCAGAATATCCAGCTTTGGCGGATTATGTCTTGCTCAAACGCGCCCAAGCCCAAACTCAAGTCCGCGATATTCAAGGCGCAACCAAGACTTGGCAAAGCATTTTAACTAATTACCCAAATAGTGCGGCGGCGGCGGAAGCCATGTTTGCGCTGGGTCAGAACCAACAGCTTTTAGATAAATTTCCTGCTCATCCCCGATCACAAGAAGTGGTTCTCCGCCTATTAGCGCAGGCACCGAATCGCGTTGATCTAATGGCTCATTTAGTCACTTATTTTGGCGAGATCAAAGGAATTGTCCCCACCTTGGATCGGATAGTTGCGAGTTCACCATCCCTGACATCTGATCAATGGTGGGCGGTTGCTGAAGCATATTACAGTAATTTTGAATTTGGGAAGGCGGCCAACGCCTATACCCGCGCAACGGTTAATCCGATTACAGCTTATAAATATGGGCGTAGCTTGCAGCGTGGCAAGCAGAACGAAGCAGCGATCGCTGCTTACAATCGCGTTATTCAACAATTTCCCCAAAGCCCTCAAGCTCCCCGTGCGCTAATTCGGATTACGCAGCTTGAGTCTCCTGAAGTGGCGATCGCGGCGGCTGATCGCCTCATTGCTAACTACCCTGACACCGCAGGCGAAGCACTATTAATCAAGGCAACGCTCTTGCAGGATAAACTCAATAGCCCTAAAGCGGCGAGTGATGCTCGCAAACTATTGCTAGAACGCTATGGCATTACTGAGTCGGCGGGTCAGTTGCGTTGGCGGATTGCTCAAGGTCAAGCGCGAGGCGGACAACTAAGTAATGCGATCGCCACCGTTGATACGCTAATTGCCAATAGTCCCAACAGTGAAACTGCGGCTGAGGCAAGCTTTTGGGCAGGGAAATGGGCTAGTCAGAGTGGTGATAAAGCAAAATCTAAGAAATTTTTTGAATTTGCCATCCGCCAACATCCAGAATCCTATTACGCATGGCGATCGGCTGGTTCCCTCGGTTGGCAAGTGGGGACATTTACCAATGCGCGTTATACCGCGCCTGCAATTTCTATCCCCAGTGCGCGGACTCCTTTACCTGCGGGTTCCGCTAAACTACAGGAGTTATATGTGCTGGGGCTAGACCGTGATGCGCGATCGCAATGGCAAACAGAACTAGGCGCGAAACGCAATCTAGAACCTAAGGAGATTTTCACCGATGGCGTGTTACGGGTGGCTGTCCAAGATAATCTTGTTGGGATTAAAACCATTGAAAGTTTAGACTTAATTGATGTTTCTAATGCCCAAAAAGCAGAGATTGCCAAAATCAAACAGCATCCTGCTTATATGCAATCTCTCTATCCATTCCATTATTGGGATATCATTTCCAATTGGTCAAAGGAGCGCAATCTCTCCCCTGCCCTAGTAATTGCGTTGATGCGTCAAGAGTCTCGCTTTGAACCCCAAATCCGTTCACGTTCTGGCGCGATCGGCTTGATGCAAATCATGCCCGATACAGGCTCATGGATTGCTGACAAGAAGGGCGTAAACAATTACAATCTGGATAATCCTGCGGATAATATCAGTTTTGGAACTTGGTATCTGGCCTATACCCATAGCCGTTATGGTGACAACTCAATGCTGGCGGTCGCTAGTTACAATGCTGGTCCTGGGGCTGTTGGTCGATGGGTAGAAGGGCGTAATATTGGCGATCCTGATGAATTTGTAAATAACATCCCCTACGAAGAAACTAGAGATTATGTATCGAAGGTTTTAGGCAATTATTGGAATTATTTGCGTTTATATTCTCCATCGGTTCAACAACAGATTGCGAGTTTACAACAGGCTAATAATATTAATGCTTCGGCTAAATAATGTTTAATACAGCGCTTTGCGCTATATTGAAACCAAAAGAAATTTTTGAAAGCGCGGCTCCGCCGCGCTTTCAAAAATTTCTTTGTACTACTCAAAGCCTATTTAGGAACTTTCTTTTTGGATTTGCTGCGCCAAAATATTTTTTTGGATTTTGCCCATCGCATTGCGTGGTAGTGACCTTACAAAAAAGATTTGTTTTGGACATTTATAGGAGGCAAGATAAGCTTTGCAATGTGCGATTAATGCTTCAGGTGCAATGCTCATGCCATCTTTAAACGCGATCGCTGCCACAACTTTTTCTCCGAAATCTTGATCTAGAAGTCCAATTACGGCTGATTCTTTTACGGCTTCGTGAGATTCCAACACATTCTCAATTTCCTTAGGATAGACATTAAATCCACCCGTAATAATTAATTCCTTAGCACGTCCAACTAAATAGAGGCGATCGCGATCGTCGGCATCCTGAAAACCAAGATCCCCTGTGCGAAACCATCCATCAATAAAGGCTTCGGCAGTCTTTTCGGGCATTTGCCAATAGCCTTGAAATACATTTGCGCCCCGAATCCAAACTTCACCAACTTCTGATCTTTCGACATCGGAGCCATCGGGATTAACAACGCGAACTTCTACGCATGACAATGGGAAGCCGACACTTTTGGCTTTGCGATGCTCTGGTGCAACCAAGTTAGAGGCATTCATTCCCGTTTCGGTCATGCCATAGCGTTCTAAAATCCGAAATCCTGTCAACTTCTCAAACTGATGGAACTGCCGATCGCTAAGGGGTGCAGAACCAGAGATGAATAGGCGCATTTCTTCTAGATTTGGTTTTAATTCCAAACTCTCCCAAGCATTGATTAGACGTTGATAGATTGTGGGAACCGCCATAAATATAGTGCAATGGTCAGAAGCTAAGGTTTCCCATACTCGGCGCGGTTCAAACCTCTCAAACATGATCATGGTTGCCCCTGCATAGAGACAGCCTAAAGCCGCTACATTTAAGCCATGCACATGAAATAGAGGTAAGGTATGCAGTAAAACATCGCGATCGCTCCATTCCCAAGCCTGATGTAATGATTGCATATTCGCAATGAGATTTTGATGGGAAATTGCAGCACCCTTAGAACGTCCTGTGGTTCCAGAGGTATAGCAAATCATCGCAATCTCATCGCCTCCTGTGGCATATTCTAAAGTAGAGCTTTGCTTTTGTAGGGAGATTTCTTCTTGAATGAGAATCTGCAATTTGGATAGATGTTGAATTGCGGATTGGGCTTTGCTATGGAGATTTCTATTGGTTACGAATAGAGAACTGCTCGAATCAGTTAAAAAATAAACTATTTCTTCGGGGCGATAGTCAGGATTTAGGGGAATAACGATCGCACCGATGGAGATGCTGGCAAAGTGCCAAAATAAAAACTCAATAGATTTTGGTAATTGAATCGCCACGCGATCGCCTTTGGTAATGCCTAATTGCTTAATGGTTGCTGCATAATTTTTTACTTGGCGATCGAAATCTTGGTAAGTCCAAGTTTTCCCTTCAAAGATAATTGCGGGTTTGTCAGCATATTTTGTTGCGGTTTCAGAAATTAGCCGAGCTAAATTCATAGTTAGATTGACCTAAAGTTTTTAATTTTCTAAGATGGCGATCGCATTATATACAGCGCAAAGCGCTTTCTCAAAACCCAGATAAATTTTCAA
>DCSN01000188.1:3048-17286 GCA_002325645.1 Pseudanabaena sp. UBA1465 | reverse complement strand
ATCGCGCCATTTTTTATGTGATCACCGTAGGCTGATCGCGTCCTGTTAAGACTTTGATCTGGGCAATTTGATCGGCAATCTCGATTAACTCTTTGAGAGCTTCTTGTGTATCAATGGAATGCTTCGCAATATTTGGCTCATAGCTCTCGACATAGAGACGGAGGGTTGCGCCTTGAGTGCCAGTACCCGACAGACGGAAAACGATCCGCGAATCATCGGTGAAGCCAATTCTGATGCCTTGGTTATTGCTGACACTACCATCGACAGGATCGGTATAGCTAAAATCATCGGCAAAGGCAATTTCGTAATTACCGAATTTCTGACCCTTTAACTCGGCAAATTTAGCGCGGAGATTATTAACAAGGGTATTGGCGCGATCGCTATCTACGCCTTCATAGTCATGGCGGGAGTAGAAATTGCGTCCGTAAAGTTGCCAATGTTCCTTGACGATCGCCTCGACCGATTGCTGACGCGCCGCCAGAACATTTAGCCAGAAAAGCACAGCCCAGAGTCCATCCTTTTCGCGAACATGATTGGAGCCAGTACCAAAGCTTTCTTCACCGCAAAGGGTTGCCTTACCTGCATCGAGCAAGTTACCGAAGAATTTCCAACCTGTCGGCGTTTCATAGCTCTCGATCCCAAGTCTGGCAGCAACGCGATCGGGCGCTTGGCTAGTGGGCATGGAACGGGCAATCCCTGCGAGTCCACCTTTGTAAGCAGGAACATGATGGGCATTTGCCGCGAGAATTGCTAAGCTATCGCTAGGGGTGACAAAGAATTTTTTGCCAAGGATCATATTGCGATCGCCGTCGCCATCGGAAGCCGCGCCAAAGTCGGGAGCATCTTCGCCATATAGTACTTCGACAAGATCATGGGCATAGACTAAATTGGGGTCTGGATGTCCATCGCCGAAGTCTTCGAGGGGAACGCAATTTTGTAAAGCGCTCACTGGTGCGCCTAAACGGTTAACCAGAATTTCTTGAGCATAGGGACCCGTTACCGCGTGCATTCCATCGAAGCGGAGGCGAAAGGCGGGGGAGGCAAGCAGTAATTTAATGCGATCGAAATCGAAGAGATCTTCCATCAATTCCGCATAGTCAGCCACAGAATCAATCACCTCTACAACCGTGTCGCCAAGTTTAGTTTCACCTAAGCGATCGAGATCGAGGTCACTGGCTTCAAGAATTTTATATTCACTAATGCTCTTGGTGATGTTATAGATCGCATCGGTGATTTTTTCGGGTGCGGGACCACCGTTGCCTGTGTTGTACTTGATGCCGAAGTCGCCATTTTTGCCTGCGGGGTTATGGCTGGCGGAGAGGATGATCCCACCGAAGGCGTTATATTTACGAATTATACAGGAGGCGGCAGGTGTGGATAAAATGCCGCCACGTCCAACTAAAATTTTGCCAAAACCATTAGCGGATGCCATTTTCAGGATTATTTGGATCGCATGACGGTTGTAGTAACGTCCATCGCCGCCGACGACGAGGGTTTGTCCTGCAAATCCTTCGAGGCTATCAAATATAGATTGAACGAAATTTTCAAGATAGTTGGGCGTTTGAAAAACGGTGACTTTTTTTCTAAGTCCAGAAGTACCGGGCTTCTGGTCAGTAAATGGGGAGGTGGAAACGACTTTTATGCTCATTAAACTTACGGGTTAACTAGGCTCTAATTGACGCAGAAATGCCCATACTTTTAGGCTTGCTCTAATTTTACGAGGCATTGGTTAGCTAGTCACAACCAAATTAGATGAAGAGATCCCCCTCAATCCCCCTTTTTAAGCTGCCTTGTACATACAAGTTATCAGAGATAGCATGAGTTACTAAAGATCCCACTCAGTCCCCCTTAGTCCCCTTAAAAAAGGGCAGGGCTGTTTCAAGAAATGGTAAGTGACCAACAAAGATAGAGGGTAGTCATAAGCCAAGTATTTAAGCGATAATTTTAGTCAATAGCGTCAAAAGAGGCGAAAAAATCAGCAAAAGCATAATTGATTATCTCAAGGAAGTGCTAGACCCACGCGGAGCGCAAGGGAGCCGAGACGATTTATGGCAAATCCTGCTAATTATCATCATGGGAATTATGAGTGGACACACAACCTACCGAGAATTAGAGAGATTTGTGGAGAGACATCGACGCACTCTGATCAAGATACTAGCCCTGAAACAAGGTACATCAGTTTTTTACCGCCAACATCTGAACGAATTGCCAAAGTGATTCGAGGACATTGGCAGGTCGAAAACCGTCTACATTGGGTAAAAGATGTCATATTCGATGAAGATAAAAGTCCACAAAAAGCAGGGAATGCACCGATTAATCTATCAATCATCAAGACTTGGGTACTTTCTGTATTTAGGCTTCATGGTTTTGATTCAATAAAAGGTGCAATTGACCGATTTTCTGACAATATACCTGCCATGTGGTCTTTACTCATTTAGAACCTCTCTTGCCCTTTCTTGAAACAGCCCTGGGGTCATAGGGGAGAAGGGGAGTAAGAGCTTTTTTGTTCCCCTCTCCCCTTTTGGGAGAGGGGAGAGGGTCTTCGCAAATTTTGTGTAAGTCCTAAAATTTTGCCTAGGACAAAAAACCCAAAAAGCGAGTTGCGGCGCGGAGCGCCGCAACTCGCTTTTTGGGTTTTTTGGGTTTTTATTGATAATGCTCTGGGCGCAATTTTTGTAATTGAGCATTGGTGTAATAGAAGTTGAGAATGCGATCGTAGGTAAAGCCCATCTTTGCCAAATTATAGGAACCTGTTTGGCTCATGCCCACGCCATGCCCCAAACCGCCGCCAATAAAGGTATAGCCCGTTAAAATCTTCTCCTTACCCTGTTCTTGATAGATCGGCTCTAGGCGAAAGAAAGTACTATCAGGTGGATCAAAGGCATCAATGATTTCATCTTTTTTGACAGTGATTTTGCCCGTATCCGTAGTAGCTTCCATTTCTAATACTCGACCTGAAGGCGATCGCTTAGTTACTTGCAATTGCTTGATCGCATTAAAACTAGTGATGTTATCGCCTGAAAATCGCAAAAACTTCTGAAGCGAAATCTGCAACTCGTCTAAAGTGCCAGTTTTGCGCCAACGCAGAGTTCGCCAACCGACTTCATTAAATCCATCTTGACGTTCCAAAAAGGCTTTTAAATTTTTATCGTCAGCAATATTTGCCGATCGCTGATTTTCAGGGCGATTAGCCAGATCTAACACCGATTGCAAATAGGGGCGAGGCGTTCCATCCCACAGATCGTTATAGTTAGCGGTAATACCTCCCGTTGTCGATGAATAGAGCGCATCGATCGCCCGATTGTTGTAGATGAGAACGAGATTTTTAGTATCATTTATAGCGCGATCGGCAACTTCCGTTGTATCTTCTAAACCTCGATAAACTTGGCATTGGGTATCTGCACAAAGTTGATAGTCATCGGCTTTAAAGCGATGCAAACTGGCTAGGGCATAGGTTCTTGCCAAAACCGCTTGGGCTTGTACCGCCGCGTAGGGCGCTTGGTAGCCAATTTCATGGGGAACTACACCGCGCACATAGGTTTCTAAGGGAACATTATTCACAAGGGTAAAACTTTGATGGGCATTGGGTTGGAGCCTTAAAGTACCTGCATAGGGACGATTACTAATTTCGGCTTTGTTTTCCCGTTGATAGCTGACTTCCACAATTCCTGCACTGCTACTCACGTCGAGGCGATCGCGATTATATTTAAAATCTCCAACTGTAAAAGTAGGAATTGCTTTTTGAGGAAGAATACGGCGATCGAGTTGAACTGTGAAATTACCTTGCGATCGCAGGGCATAAAAGGCAAGATAACGCAACAGCATTGAGTCATACAGATCGCGCTTTGCCCAAACTTGCCAACGCCTTGGCTGAGCAATTTCCGTCTGAATCCCCTTCTGATTCCATTGCAATGCACTAGCGGCGGCATTCTCAAAACTACGATGATTACTGAGGACTAACTTTTCTTCGAGAATTGGCTGCGTTAATGGTTGCGCGGCGAGATCAATCACTAGGCGATCGCTATTTACGGTTTGGATGCTCTTGCCATCTGCTGACGGAAAAGAGATGGTTAGCTTGCCCCCTGACGGAGCTTTGATCGTGAGCCGATCCTGTGATCTTTCTCCAAAACGCTGCACGATCCCAATTTTTAAGATCGGATTAGATTCTGCTTGAGCCTGTACGATTTCGCCCACTGTCAGCGTAAATGAACAAATCGTCACAAATACGGTTTGGCGAATAATACCGAAGTTTTTTAGCATATCAAGCCCAATAATTTTCCCAGTAATTTTATATAGCAATTTCCACGCTATAGCAATGCCAGAGTTAGCTAGAAAAGGTGAGTGGCGGCGCGATGCGCCGCCACTCACCTTTTTGGTTTGCAAAGCTTATATTATTGCCATGCTTTACGATAGCTTAGAATGGAATCCCCCCATCTCATTGATCCTATGCCTGCAAATCATCCCATATCCTTAGATGCTGAAACCGTTTCTTCCTCTACCATCAAAGCCCCAGAGCTACTTGCCCCTGCGGGGACTTGGGAATGTGCAAAGGCGGCAGTGGAAAATGGGGCGGATGCCATTTATTTTGGCTTAGAAAAATTTAATGCGCGGATGCGGGCGCACAACTTTACGGAAGCGGATTTACCTGAGTTGATGGCATTTCTGCACCGTCGCGGCGTGAAAGGTTATGTGACCCTCAACACCTTAATTTTTACCTCAGAATTAGGCGCGGTGGAATCCTATTTGCGATCAATTATTGCGGCGGGAGTGGATGCGGCGATCGTGCAGGATGTGGGCTTATGTCGCTTAATTCGCCATTTGTCGCCTGATTTCCCGATTCATGGCTCAACCCAGATGACGGTTACTAGTGGCGCAGGTGTGGAGTTTGCCAAGTCTTTGGGCTGTGATTTGGTGGTTTTAGCGCGAGAATGCTCGATCGCCGAAATTCGCAAAATTCAAAAACAGATCGGCGATCGCCAAATTTCGCTACCCCTAGAAGTATTTGTGCATGGAGCTTTGTGTGTTGCCTATTCGGGACAATGTTTGACCAGTGAATCCTTGGGCGGGCGATCGGCAAATCGTGGGGAATGCGCCCAAGCCTGTCGGATGCCCTACGAAATGATTGTCGATGGTCAGCCGATGGATTTAGGCGATCGCCGTTATCTACTCAGTCCTCAAGATTTAGCAGGGTTAGCAGTTCTGCCTGAATTGATCGAGGCGGGAGTGGTATCCCTGAAAATTGAGGGGCGTTTGAAGCATCCTGAATATGTGGCAAGTGTGACACAGGTATATCGTCAAGCCATCGATCGGGTGGTGCAAGGCTTAGAAAATCAGGTAAGTGCGGTTGACCGCTACCAATTAGAAATGGCATTTTCGCGAGGTCTATACACAGGTTGGCTAGATGGTATCGACAATCAAGCCCTTGTCCATGCCCGATTTGGCAAAAAGCGTGGCGTATATTTGGGCGAAATTACCGAGATTCGGGATGGTCGCGATAAACAGGTCGTGTTGCGCTTGCAAGCGACCTTGAAAGCGGGGGATGGTGTGGTTTTTGATGCGGGTAAACCTGCCGATCGCGAAGAAGGCGGACGCATTTATGCAGTGGAGTCGCTCGATAAAAATACTGGTAAAGATACGCTTGTCACCTTTGGACGGCGCGATGTGGATTTGCGGCGGGTGCGCGTAGGCGATCGCCTTTGGAAAACCAATGATCCTGAACTCGATAAACAACTGCGCCAAACCTATACCAGCGAAAAGATTCTCTTTCAGCGTCCCATTGATATCGAAATTCATGGCGAAGTTGGTCAGCCTTTAACGGCGATCGCCCGCGATCGTCAAGGAAATATCGCCCAAGTGGATTCAGGAATGCTGCTAGAGAAAGCGAATAATAAACCCTTAACAACGGAACGGTTAACAGAACAATTGGGAAGATTGGGAAATACTCCGTTCAGTTTGGGAACTCTGCACAATCATTTGCAAGGTGCGGCAATGCTTCCTGTGAGCGAGTTAAATCGCATCCGTCGCGAACTGGTTGAGCAGTTAGATACTCTTCGTAGCAGTCCCAAACGTTGGCAATTAAATTCTTATTCCTATACCAATTTATTACCTAAGCCTGAATCCATTCCCGATCTTGCGCCCCAAGCGATTGTTTTAGTGCGAAATTTAGAACAATTAAAAGCCGTTTTAACCACCAACATTTCCACCATCTATTGCGAATTTGAAGATCCAATATCCTATCGGGTTGCCGTGGAAATAGCTAGACAAGCTACTCATGCCCCTGAAATTTGGGTTGCACCACCACGCATTAGTAAGCCCAATGAGAACTATATTCTTCAGCAAGTTCGCTCTAGCAATGCCGATGGTTATCTGATTCGCAATTATGATCATTTACAATTTTTTGCAGAATCAAGAATTATCGCTGACTTCTCTTTTAATATCGCCAATCCTTTAACCGCCAACTATTTCAAGCAATCTTTCCCCCTCGAACGCCTCACCGCTTCCTACGATCTCAGCATTCATCAATTGGAATCCCTACTTAAAAAATGTCCTCCCCAATGGTTTGAAATCACGATCCATCAACATATGCCGATGTTCCATATGGAACATTGTGTATTCTGTGCGTTTCTCTCTGAGGGAACTGATTACACTAATTGCGGTCGTCCCTGTGACAAGCATGAAGTAAAATTACGCGATCGCACGGGAGCCGAACATGTTTTATTAGCTGACGCTGGTTGTCGCAATACGGTATTTAATGGCACTGCTCAAACAGGTGCAGAATTTGTACAACGCTTTCTAGAACTAGGTGTGCGACATTTTCGCTTAGAATTTGTTAATGAATCACCTTCGCAGGTATTAGAAACGATTAACCGTTATCAACAACTTTTAGCTGGTAAAATCTCTGGTGCGAAGTTGTGGAAAGAGTTAAAATTGCAAAATCAACTTGGTGTCACTAGAGGCTCTTTGGAGGAGTAAACGCATTACACAATAAAGGCACACCTCTTTGGATTGATTCAGCGATTTCAAAACTGACTACTTCACATCTTCTATAGTAAGTAGATATAGAGATAATTAATCTGCAATACCAATATTCAAAATGCACATTCAACAAGTTAAAATCAAAAACTTTCGCTGTTTTGAAGATCTAACGGTCAACTTAAATCCAGATGTAAATATATTTGTTGGTAATAATGGCTCAGGTAAAAGTGCAGTATTAGATGCAATAATCGCATCTATATATCCATATTTACATGAGTTTCAAGATATTGATGAAGACAAGGATTTAATACCTGTTTTTCAACGAGATTTACTAATAAAAAATAATGGCAAATCAAATGGCATAGTAGAATTTACTGTTGAGGTAACAGGATTACCAAGATGGACAGTGATTTATACAAAAGAAGAAAATAGCAACAATGACGATCGTCTACACATAAAATATAAAGACAGCAAAATAACAATTTTTGATCGTGATTTCTTTAGAAATATAAATACGCTAAAAAGCAATTCACAGTTTGATATTTTCGTTTTGGCTTACTACAAAGGTAATCGAAACTTAGCAAATATTACTGATCTTAATAATTTATCAAATAAATTGTTTGCAAACTCTGAATCTTTAACAAATATTTTTGATGCGATAGCAGATTTTACAGATTTAGCTAACTGGTTTTTTATAAGAGAGTTTCAAGAACTAAGAGAGGGCAAAAATCGTGGAGATATTAATTATGAGCTTCCTGATTTAAAACAAATACGAAAAGCAATTTCTATTATTGTTTCTCCTAATGCTCGGGTATATTTTTCACGAACAGATCCAACTAAATTAATGGTTGAATGGGAAACTGAAATAGGTGAGAAAATTGAATTGTCACTTAATCAATTAAGCTCAGGCTATCGCAATATGCTAGCACTTGTGATGGACTTTGCAAGACGTTTAGCACAGGCAAACCCACAGATGGAAAATCCACTAGAAGCCGAAGCTGTTTTAATGATTGACGAGATAGATTTACACCTCCATCCAACTTGGCAACAAAAAATTATTCCCGATCTACGCAAAGTATTTCCTAATACTCAAATTATTGCCACAACTCATAGCCCCGAAATTGTTACTACTGTAGAACGCCATCAAGTCAAGATTTTAGAAGATTATCAAATCAAAGAATGTCCCTCACCGACTAGAGGCATGAAAAGCT
This sequence comes from Pseudanabaena sp. UBA1465, assembly GCA_002325645.1. Taxonomy (GTDB): domain Bacteria; phylum Cyanobacteriota; class Cyanobacteriia; order Pseudanabaenales; family Pseudanabaenaceae; genus Pseudanabaena. The sequence goes on along the minus strand of DCSN01000188.1, from coordinate 9,100 downwards.
CTGATGTTTTGCGCTATGTTTTAGGGCTAGATAATCTGCGACCAGATACCGAAGAATCAAGGACATTAACAGCGCTTTTTGAAGCGATCGATAATGGCAATTTAGAAGAAGCAAAACGGCTGCGAGATAAGTTACAAGACTGGAAATCCTTTGATCCAGATATTACTAGAGCCGACATGCAAATCCGTCGATTGGAGCGTGAAATGACCGCATGAAAAATGTGCTTAAATCTCCAGAGCCAGATGAGCTTAAGAAATACAAAAAGAAAAATAATTCTCAATCTAATACATGGAAAAGTTTTAAACGAACTAGTGCTTATAATTCTGTCCGTGAGACACTTGTAATTAATCAAAAAGGACTTTGTGCTTATTGTGAAATCGATCTACATCCCAATGATCGTTGTGTCGAGCATTTTATTCCGCGAAATCAATCCACTCCAGAGAACAACTACGATCTAGATTGGCAGAATATGTTAGCCAATTGTAGAGGAGGTATGGAAAATATTGATATTTCTGAAGAAGAAAATGAACGTAGGATCTCACAACCACCTAACAGAGTTGCCTGTTGTAGTGCTGCTAAAGCTGATTTTATTCCCGATGGCAAATTATTAAATCCTCTTGAATTACCGACATTAAGATTATTTCGCTTTAGTAGTTTAGATGGTGAAATTAGACCTGATGAAAATGCTTGCAAAAATGCTGGTATTCCCATCGAATATGTGCAACTCACCATTCAAAAGTTGGGACTCAATGTTCAACGCTTGAAAAATGAAAGAGTAGCTATAATTAGCGAAATAACCCAAGAACTTGATGATCGAGATGATGGCTTAATTAATCCAATTTTACTAAAAAAGCAAATTGCTGCCGAACGGTTCGGTGATGGCAAACATGACTGGCCAGTATTTTTCACAACTATTCGTTGGATTTTAGGAGAAGGTGCAGAAAAACATTTAACCACTATTTCTTACAGCGCTTTGCGCTCAAACCCAAACCAAGAAATTTTTTAAAAGTGTTGCTTCGCAACACTTTTAAAAAATTTCTTGTGGTTCGTTTGATCGGCAATTGCTGTATATGGGGTAGCTGGTGGCTTTAGGTCAAAACTTGTCCAGCCGTTAAGTTCAAATTGGGAAATGTGGGCGAGGCGATCGCATCATTACCGCGAAACAAATTAATCTCATACTCTCCATCTACCAACGTACAGATCGAAAGCGTAGGTTGCTTAGGCTTGCCGATATGTCGAATCCCGCCCAAACCTAAATAATCAGCAATCCAATATTCAGGAATACCTAAAGCCGCATAATCCTCAACCTTACGCGCATAATCATTTTGCCAATTACCACTCACAACTTCCGCCACAAACTTAATTGAGCTACCCCTCGTGATGATCGATTGTTCTTGCCAGAGAGATTCTTTCGCAACTTCCGTCCGATCCACAACCATCACATCAGGACGAAAAGCCGTCATACTCGCACTAGAGGGACGAAACAACCCCCTTTGCAACACAAACCAAGGCAAACCTAAATGATCGATCTGCACACAGATTTTTGCCGTGATCAAAGCCGCAACTTCCTCATGTTGCCCCGTTGGTTCCAAATTGAACACCTCTCCATCAATCAATTCATAGCGGTTATCACCACCATAACGAGCAATAAACTCATCTAGGCTGACAGGTTGATGCTGTACTTGTGCGATCGCAAGGGTCATGGCTCATCTAGCCCCAATTAGTATTTACAGCTAACAAGCTAACACGATGTCCAAACGATGTAAAAATAGTAGATCGATTCTACTGGAGAAAGATTAGGTGTCGGAAAAATTTGATTACGATTTGATCATTATTGGCGCTGGCGTTGGTGGGCATGGCGCAGCCCTCCATGCCGTCGCTTGTGGCTTAAAAACAGCGATCGTCGAAGAAGGCGTAATGGGCGGAACCTGTGTCAATCGTGGCTGTATCCCATCCAAGGCATTGCTCGCCGCTTCGGGACGGGTGCGCGAAATGCGAGCCAAGTCTCACCTCAAGGCATTAGGTATTGAGGTGGGTGAAGTAAATTTCGATCGCGGGGCGATCGCCAGTCATGCTGATAACTTAGTCCTGAAATTGCGCGGTGACTTGACCAATAGCCTCAAACGATTAGGCGTAGATATTTTGGAAGGTCGTGGTCGTGTGGCAGGTGTGCAGAAAGTTAGTGTTGGCGATAAAACTTACAGTGCCAAAGATATTATTCTCGCCACAGGTTCCGAGCCATTTGTGCCACGCGGCATTGAAATCGATGGTAAAACTGTCTATACCAGCGACCAAGCAGTACGCCTAGAAACCTTGCCCCAATGGGTCGCGATTATCGGTAGTGGCTATATCGGGCTAGAATTTGCCGATGTCTATACGGCGCTGGGTTCGGAAGTAACGATGATCGAAGCTCTCGATATTTTGATGCCTGGCTTCGATCCTGATATTGCCAAGATTGCGGAGCGTGTACTGCTCAAACCTCGCGATATTGAAACGAGAACGGGTGTATTCGCCACGAAGATTACGGCTGGTTCTCCCGTCAAAATTGAACTGACTGATGCCAAGACTAAGAAGGTAGTGGAAGTTCTGGAAGTCGATGCTTGTTTGGTTGCCACAGGAAGGATTCCGCTTACGAAGGATCTTGGTTTAGAAAGTGTCGGTATTGCGCCGAATCAGCGTGGATTCATCGATGTGGATGACACGATGGCGACCTCCGTTCCCCATCTTTGGGCGATCGGTGACGCGACGGGCAAAATGATGTTGGCTCATGCAGCATCGGCTCAAGGTATTGTCGCTGTCGAAAATATGTGCGATCGCCACACTACAATTGATTATCAAAGCATCCCTGCGGCGGCGTTTACCCATCCTGAAGTCAGCTTTGTTGGCTTGACCGAACCACAGGCAAAGGAAAAGGGTACAGCCGAAGGCTTTAAGGTTGCTACAGCTAAGTCTTACTTTAAGGGCAATTCCAAGGCGATCGCCGAGGGAGAAACCGAAGGTTTAGCCAAGATTGTTTACCGCGAAGATACGGGTGAACTTTTGGGCGTGCATATCATCGGTATCCATGCGTCAGACTTGATTCATGAGGCATCGGCGGCAATACGCGATCGCCAAACGGTGCAGAAGTTAGCCACGATTGTTCACGCTCACCCAACCCTTAGCGAAGTGTTGGATGAAGCTTACAAACGCGCCGCACATATTTAAATTAAGCCTTACGCAAAAGAACGCATCGTAAGGGCAATTCATGAATTGCCCTTACGATCCAATGCAGGTTTTAAGTCATTTTGCGTAAGTCCTATAAATAAAAAAGCACCCAAAGAGTGCTTTTTTATTGCCTCACAAATATTTTCTCTTCGTTACTAATTTGGAAGTTAGCATCCAGCCATACAATTGATATTTGCGTAACTTGCCCCGATTCTAAAGTAACGATTGAGAAGTTGCGATGTAATCCTTCATCGGTTTTAACGATTCTCGGTGACACCGCCGCATTGAGAAAAACTGTCCCCATGTCATTAGTGGCGATCGCCTCCCGTCTGCGGCTATTATTCAAACGCAATTGGTGGTGCATATGTCCAAAGGTGACTAATGGAATCGATTTTCCCATTTGATAGGATTTAGAAATTGCTTCAGCAAAATCAGGATCGCCATAATCGCCACCAACAGGTTTCCAATCTTTACCACAAATGGAATATTCTTCTTTACCTAGTCCGAAAGGTCCACTATGTCCTAGAAAAATAATATTTTCGTGCTTAGCATTACCGACAGATTGGGCAATCCTTTGGGTGGAATCTGCGAAATGCTCTACTTGAAAGCGATCGCGATAGAAAAAACTTTTCTTCCATTTTGAGCCACCCCAACTAAAGGGGCGTGAACCGACTACAGAGAGATGGAACTCTGGAAAGTCAAGCCAGCTATAACCAACATGACAGTTACCCAAAATATCTAATTGCCGTTGAATGCGATCTTCTTTAGTGCGATCGTAGGGACATTTCTTTTTCGGAGGATGTTTACTATGAGGATTGGTGGCGCTATACCAAGCATCGTGATTACCTAAAATAACTGCTTTTGGTAAGTTTAGCTCGGCGATCGCCTCTACAATTTCGATGGATTCATTGCCAAAGTCGCCGACAAATAGAACTAAATCCACCCCTAATATATGCAGTGCTAATTGATCTTCGATGGGTTGCCATAAATCATGAACATCACCAACTACAGCTATTTTGATGGATGATTTGGGCATGATTTTAGAATGGGAAATACCATAAAGCGATGTGCTAAGCACATCGCTTTATGGGGTTATTATAGCAATTGTTGGGATATCTGCCTCAAAGCAGCAGGTTTTTGCCAAAATCTAATATTACTGAATATTGCTAAATATTTAAGAGGATTTAAATCATGACGATTTTGGAAATGGCTCTGAGTAAGATGCAGCAGTTGCCAATTGAGAAGCAGCAAGAGGCATTAACTTTCATTGAGTTTCTAGCTTTTAAGATGGGCGATCGGCAAGTTAAACATGATTATTCGTTAATTCCTGCTAAGCGATCGCTAGAAAATTTGTATGGTATTTGTGCAGAATATCGGACAAATTGCGATCGCTTCTCACAGTCTAGATATTCAAATGAACATCCTGCTATTTCTACCATCTCGCATGGATGTAGTTTGAAAGGATTTTGTGGTCTTTGCTTAGTAGGATATTTTCGTTGACCATTGCGTTTGCGACGATGAGGCGATCGAAAACATCGCGAGTCCATGTGATCGATAGGGCGCAGTTAATAATTTCAATAAAACTTTTATCGCACAGGCGCAAGCCAATGCGATCGGTAAGATCTGTCAAAATTAGGTTTGGTGAATCTGTAATTTTGCCGATTTCGTACAGGTACTGTAATTCCAATTTCACCAATGGGGAACAGATGAGATCGTAGTTTTGGGAAATAATGGATTGGGCAAAGTTGCTCAGTTTGTTTCGCTCGTCAACATAGAGCCAAATAATGACATGAGTATCAAGGTAGATCGAGGTTGAGTTCATGTTCCCAAGATATGCTTACTAGGTCTTCTGGATCGCCAATGATAACATTTGGTCGTCTTACTAAATTATCTAGTCTATTTGTGGCTATATTTTGCGATGTTACTGGCAGAATTTGGAAGCGTTTGCCTTGCCAATCAAGTTCAATGGGGTCGCCTGTGGTGGCGATTTCTTCTAGTAGGTTGATAAAGTTGGTGGTGAGTCTATCTACAGGTATGGTTTTCATATATTCAATTACGAATTATCAATTACGAATATTCCTCAAACTCTGGCAAGGATGCCTCAAAGTCATCGGACATGAATATTTTACCTTTAAGTGAAGTAGTTGAATTTGGACTTCGGAAATGTCGATTTTTAAGGAGGGTTCGGAGGCTAACATAACTTTGTGAGTTAACAGCTAGGATTTAGGATAGCATCATTATTATTTTGCATTTAACTGCATAGCGGCGATCGCCTAACTAATCAGCCCAAAATTTAAGCGTCATGCTAATTTAAAATAATAAATATCTCAGGATTTTGCTCACTTTAAGAGGATTTAAATCATGACGATTTTAGAAAGGGCTGTGAGTACGATGCAGCAGTTGCCAATTGAGAAGCAGCAAGAGGTCTTAACTTTCATTGAATTTCTAGCTTTTAAGTTGGGCGATCGCCAAGTTAAAAAAGTTGCTGAAGTTTCATTAGTGGACGATCAGCCTGTTGTGTCTTGCTATGACCTCACCAAAAAATGGATTGGGATTGCTGATGATTTGCCTGATGATCTGTCTATAAACCAAAAATATATGGAGGGTTACGGAGCTTGATTGAGCAGCGTGTAATTTTGGATGCGAGTGTGTTGGTTGCTTTGCTGAGTAAAGGCGATCGCAATCATGATTGGGCTGTTAGTCAATGGGCGCAAATCAATCCACCTGCGCTGACTTGTGATGCAGTGATTTCTGAAACTTGTTTTTTGCTGAAAAGGAGATATTTGATTGAGGCTGTTTTTGAGATGATCGAGGTGGGGGCGATCGCGATCGCATTCAATCTACAGGA
>DCSN01000188.1:0-2950 GCA_002325645.1 Pseudanabaena sp. UBA1465 | reverse complement strand
TTTGCGGATGCTTGTTTGGTGAGGATGGCTGAGCAAATACCGAATAGTGCGGTGATGACTTTGGATAGCGATTTTAAGATTTATCGTAAGCATCGTAATGAGGCGATCGCCGTAGTTTTGCCATGATCGCTATTATTGGCACAGATGTCGATCTAGTGGCTTTACAAAAATTTAAGGCTTTTAAGGTTGAGAATGAGTAAATAGTGATATATTTGGTGCATTGTGCGAGTATTTTATAAATCTATTCAGTTATGGCTAAATTTTGCTAGATATTAAGAGGATTTAAATCATGACGGTTTTAGAAAGGGCTGTGAGTACGATGCAACAGTTGCCAATTGAGAAGCAGCAAGAGGCTTTAAATTTTATTGAATTTCTGGCTTTTAAGATGGGTGATCGCCAGATTAACCAAAACATTGAGAATCGAGCCGCAACAAAATTGCAAGAAACCAAAGGAAACGATTTTTGGAGAGGCTTACAAAGATTTAGGCTGACCATTGAAAATGAGGGATTAAGCTTTGGTGATGATTTTGCTGGTTTACGCGATCGCAGTGTTGGCAGAGAAATTGTTTTATGAGTTTCCAATATTTGCTTGATACGAATACTTTGTCAGAGCCAGCAAAGCCTACTCCCAATGAAAATGTTTTACGCCAGCTAAATATTCACCAGTCAGAAATTGTGACGGCAAGTATCGTGATTCATGAGCTTATGTATGGTTGTTTGCGTTTGCCAGAGTCTCGAAGACGAGATGTTCTTTGGAATTATGTCCAAGAATCGGTGTTGAGTTTGCCAATTTTTAATTATGACTGTCAGGCGGCGGAATGGCACGCACAGGAAAGAGCAAGGTTAACGAAGATTGGTAAAACACCTGCTTTTGCGGATGGTCAGATTGCCAGTATTGCTTTTTGTAATAATTTAATTTTGGTGACTAACAATGTCGCTGATTTTCAGTTTTTTGAGGGTTTAAGGATTGAGAATTGGTTTGTTAGTTGAGAGAAAAAGCTTTGATTCATTATTTTCAGCATCTTTACAAAAATTCAAGGCTTTTACGGTTGAGAATGAGTAAATAATGATATATTCGGCACATCGCACCAGTATTTTATAAATGGGTTAGCCGAGACTTTTTGATTTAGCTTAAACAAGTCAGTTTTTGAGGGAATATAGAAAAATGAAAAAATTGATCGCATTAATACCTTCTGTCATGTTGCTTTTGTCGGCAAATCCTGCTCAAGCAGGAAGAACTGAGCCACGACCTAAACCCTGTTACTTTTTTCGTGGCGAACAGTTAGAACTTCGACAGACTTGTATCTATGAGTCAACCTCTTGGGCTGGAGGTGGAGTGAGTAAATTAGTTTGGGAAGATGGTGTGACAACCATCCTAAAATGGGGACTACAGGGACGGGGTGAAAAAACAGCTTGTAATGGGATGAGTATCGATAATGTCTGTGCTTCACCTTATTCTCGTCATCCGATAACGCTGGAACGTATCTCTAGAGAAACTATGGAGCGGATGAATAGAAATGATCAGAAGGTAATCTATTGCCACCAAACAGGGCGTAACTCTGTTTGCTATTAGTTTCTGAATATATCAATTAAGTTGTTAAGTGGATTTTATGATGTTTGCTAAAAATGTTTTGTTGGGTCCTTTGAGTTTTGCAACTGTATTGGTTGTGGGGAATTGGTCGGGGGCGATCGCGCAGTCTAGCGGTGGATTAAGTTGGCGCAGACTAGCAGAAATTGCAAGTCCTAGAATTGCACCCTTAGTTCCTTCCAAATTTTTGAATGGCTTTGAGGATGGTGAAATAGCAGTTGTTGCCTCGAATAACTATCGAACAGCCTATGTTGTGGCTAAAAATGGGATAAGTCTGGATATAACTTCCAAGGTTGGTAATGTAAGAAATATAAGTTTCATGCAATTTGAGCAAGAAGCAAGGTCTTTACCTGCAATTGTAGATTTTCCACAGAGGCACTATGATGCGAGTCAACTTATCGAGATTGTAAAATATGCGGCAAAATATGACGGAGTAGTAACTCGAAATCAAGCTAGGGAATCGAGAAGAGCAACTTTGGTGAATGGAAAAACAGCCTATTATCTGCCACAAGGCACAGATCGGCAAGGCTGGTGTGTATTTACCAGTGAGTCAGCAAGATATTCTGATTTTACCTGCGTAAATATTGCTAACTCCCCGAAAGCTGCTTTTACAGTTCTCAATTCTCTATCAATATCAAATTAATCAAAAATATGAAGGTTTCTACGATATGATGCTTGCCAAAAATGTTTTTTTAGGTTCACTGAGTTTTGCAACGGTTTTGATGATAGGGAATTGGTCGGGGGCGATCGCGCAAGTTTCTAATCGATATCTGTCTGATCAAGAAATTCAATCTCTGGAAACAGACTTTCAAAGTAAGACTAGAGGCGTTACTGGTAGAGGTTATACAGACCGTAGGCAATCATCAGAGATAATTCAAATCAATGATTTTATAAATGCTTGGAAACAAGTAGATTCATCTATCTCTCCGTTTCTGGGAAGCTGGGAAGGTTTAGAAGAAAGTTTAAGTGTCTATCCATCAACATTAAGGGGAAAAGTTTGTGTAGTTCATAGTTTTTATGGAAGAGATGGTGTTCAAAGCTCTTTCAACTCAGGAACAATTTCAGGAAACAAGCTAATATCAGACGGAGAAATTGGAAAGACCATAATCATAACAAAAGTCGCTCCCGTTAGATCGGGTGAAAATTCTCCTTTTTTAGCAAGTTTTCAATCCTTCCGAGATAACGGTATAGTTAGTGCCTATGTTTTTCCACGAGTGCTTCGAGAAATTCGTGATAGAAGATTTACTGATTTAGGATGCACTGCTTCCCTGCCTTCCAAGATTCAGTCTCAAACCTCTGCACAAAAACATCCTGCTGAATCAGTTGTTGCTGAGTTTTATAGGGAACCTCTAAAAAAAGGTA
>DCSN01000104.1:5523-10356 GCA_002325645.1 Pseudanabaena sp. UBA1465 | reverse complement strand
ACGGAGGGGCTTTTTTGTTGCAGGTTTAAAAACCAAAGTTTTGAGCCACACGCTAAGCGTGTGGCTCAAAACTACTTAATTTAATAGTTTTTTGTGAATTAGTGCTTGTTTTTTGAGTTGATGAATGCGGGTTGCGATCGCATTTCCTCCATTCCCTAAATCCTTAATCCAAACATCCGTCAGTAGTTGAGCCTCATCGGGTAAATTATCTAACTCCCAGCCAGAAATACCCAAATCCTCCATGAGATAAGAAACCTTGGGATCGTAGCTAATGGCTGAACATTGACAACCCTCAGCCGCCGCCATAATCAATCCATGTAAGCGCATGGCGATCGCTAAATCTACGCCTCGAAAAATCCCTTTGAGCTTGCGAGGATCTTTTTGAATGATGATTTGGCTATGCTGAGGAAATTTATCGTTAAGTGCCTCACAAATAGCTTGGGCGATCGCCTTATCTTGGGAAGGCTGAAATGGCACTAATAAAATATATGCATTAGTTTGTACCTGCAATTTTTGTAATGCCTCGGTAATTGTGGCAAGACGACAGGAAGTTAAGGCAGGATGCGATCGCAAAATTACCGCCACAAGGGGCGAAGCAATATCTCCATAAATATCCATCGGTGTGGCATCTAAGGCCCAAACGGGATCGGGAGCAACAAGGCTTTCGACTTGCCAATTGGCTAATAACTCGGCGGAATGGCGATCGCGCACAGATACCGCAGTACATCCTTGAAATGCCCGTTTGGCGATCGATTGACTTAATTTCCGCTTGAGGGGTCCAACTCCCTGCGCCCATGCCACAGTTTGCAAACCCATCCCTTGAGCTAAGCCCATCAAACCACCGTAATAAATCGGATTTCTAGCACTGGTGGCATCCTGCATCAAGCTACCGCCACCCCAAATAAATAATTCTGATCGCTTAAATTCCTTGATTAGCCCAAATACGGAATAGCGATCGCTAGCTTCGACCTGATGTAAATTTTCAGTAGCTTTGGGACTGGCGGACAAAACAAGCGGTTGAATATCCTTAGGTAGCATTTGCAGCAAAGTGGCAAGCAAAGCTTCATCGCCACCATTGCCCATTCCGTAATATCCACATAGAACCGCACGTCGCATATTAAATTCGCCTAATAAATTCGCCTAAATTTACGCTGGAAGCAACGTTAAATAAACGCTACAGCATCAATTTTCTACTAAAGTGGCGCTGACAACGATCATTACGCCAATGCTAAACCACAGCAAGGTTGTAAATTCGGGACTGATTAAACTATTACCTAGTTGCAAAAGGGCGATCGCAATTCCTGTAATGCTGGCAAGGGAGATCGCCAAGCCCCAACGCCAATTAGATTTGACTGATCGCTTAGGTGATTTTTTTAAGGTTTTGGGATAGTTCCCATAGGTAGTGGGGCGATCAACTTGCGTAATATGCGTAATAAGTGAGGAGCGTTTACGGTTTATTTGAGCATTAGTCTTAACATTGGTTCTCACATTGGTTCTCACATTGGTAGTAGGGCGATGCGCTATTTGTGTAGCTACTAGAGTTCTTTGGGTTTTCTGAGCATAGGTTTTTTGAGGATTTCTCACAGAAAATTGAGACTGCAATTGCTTGCGTCCAAAATATAAGCGCTTCTCCAGATTTTTGAGCCTTAGCCAAAATAAAAACCATAGAACGATCGCGATCGCTCCCAAAGCGATCGCCACCTTAACTAAAATAAGCAGCAAGTCTATGTTTTCTTGATTAGATAAAACAATTGCCATATATGCTGCTGCAACTCAGCCAAATTGCGGATTTACTGCATATTATTGTTTCATCTAGCTCATAACTTCACGAACTAGAAATCGTCACTAAAAATGTCACTAAAAACATGAAACTATTTAAGTAAGGGGCTGCTGCCCCGCTTTCGTTTAAGCAACCGAGCCTAATTAAAAACCAAGCTCTCAAGCCTGTGGCGCACGCTACGCGTGCGCCACAGGTTTGAGGATTTTATATTTGATTGCGCCATCTTTTTTTATTGGGTTTGGCTACTTAAATAAGTTAATTCCACATTGGGAGCCAGCGTAATCACATCGCCATTTCGCAAATCATAGGAAGATGCAACCTTCATATGATGATTAATAATTACCCCATTAACACTAGGCTTGCCAGATAAATCCCCGTCAATAATTCGATATAAATACTTGCTATGTTCCCCAGGTACTCTGAGCAATACCGCATGTTGGCGGGACACAAATCGTGAATAAAGTTGAATATTATTGTTCACATCTCGCCCAATTGTATACTTTAAGCCATCAAGTGCGAGTTTTCTACTACCTCTCGCATCTGTGATTAATAGCGTGTGACTAACGTGTATTTCGCTCATTAGCTCACCAAAAAAAGAAGTAGATGTCGTTTACCAGCGAAAAGTATAGGGTACTGGTACGCATTTAGTGTAATCTCGCTCTACTTTACTCTACAAACGGATTGAATCATAGATTTTTTATCATAAGCTTTAACTTGATCTGGGCGCAAGATACAAAATATGGACTTCAGGGGCAAAGGTGATGATGTCGCCATCTTTGAGATCGTAGGAAGAGATTTTTCGTAAGGCGTTAAGGACTATGCCATTTTTGCTAAGTTTTCCCGAATCACTGCCATCGATAATGCGATAGGTATCAGGGCGATCGCGATAATTCACCTTGAGCAAAACTGCATGATAGCGGGAGACAAAATCAGAATGTAGGCGTACTGTGTTGTCTTCCTCGCGACCGATTGTATATTTATCGGCAATCAATGGCATTTTTCGAGTTCCATTGCTATCAGTAACGACTAAAGTATGTTCGGAAGTGAGGTTAACACTAATTTCAGTTTCGTCATTCATATTCATAACCAAATTTTTTGACCGATGTAAAATTCTAAAGCTTGTGGCGATCGCGCAGTGTATGCCGTAGGTTTTAGATCTGGTTTCTAATTATGCCCAATCCCTGATTAGTGTGGGGGAGCAAAGCGCCGCCACACTAAATCAGGGATTAATAAGAGAGTAGCTACTTAGCGATACAATACTTAATCAAAGACTTTTATATTTTGGAGAAGCATTGTCCGTGGACGTTACCGAGATCGCACGCCAAACTCAAGTTTTATCTGAGCGCCTGAGCCATGCTCAGGAATATCTTTGACGTACCTGCGATCGCCGCAAAAATAAGTGACCTTGAGCAAACGGCTTCCCAGCCAGAATTTTGGGAAGATAGCGACCAAGCTCAAAAAATAATGCGTGAGCTAGACGCTCTGAAATCCTATCTTGAAAAATTCGATCGCTGGCGCAAAAATATTGAAAATCTCGAAGCGATCGCCGAACTGCTCGCCCTTGAAGATGATCCATCCCTAGCCAACGAAGCCAAACAAAGCCTGCATCAGCTATTACAAGAATTAGATCGCTGGGATCTCGAACAATTGCTGTCGGGTCAATACGACAAATACGACGCAGTTTTGACGATTAATGCAGGCGCAGGTGGGACAGACTCCCAAGACTGGACGGAAATGCTATTGCGGATGTATACCCGTTTTTGTGAGTCCCAAGGCTATAAGGTCGAAATTTCCGAAATTTCTGAGGGTGAAGAGGCTGGGATCAAATCAGTAACCTTGCTAGTGCATGGACGCTATGCCTATGGCTATCTTGCCCCTGAGAAAGGGACACATCGCCTAGTCCGAATTTCCCCTTTTAACGCCAATGACAAGCGCCAAACTAGCTTTGCTGGCGTGGAAATAATGCCATTGTTAGAGGAAGATGTGGATCTCGAAATTGATCCCAAGGATCTGGACATCACAACTACGAAGGCAGGGGGCAAGGGTGGTCAAAACGTGAACAAGGTAGAGACAGCAGTACGCATTACCCATTTACCCACAGGGCTATCGGTACGCTGTACCCAAGAGCGATCGCAATTGCAAAACAAAGAAAATGCGATGCGTTTGCTCAAAGCCAAGTTGTTAATTATTGCCCAAGAACAACGCGCTCAAAGGATTGCCGATATTCGTGGCGATATCGTGGAAGCCGCATGGGGCAATCAGATTCGCAATTATGTATTTCATCCATACCAATTGGTTAAGGATTTACGCACAGGCGAAGAGACTACGAATATTCAAAATGTGATGGATGGAGATCTAGAGCCGTTTATTCAATCGTATTTACGGCAACAAAATCAGCCTATTTAAGTCAATATTTTGTGTATAGCACTTTTCAAGCAAAACTTAATTATGAACATGAATTATCAGAGGCATTCAGGTTATCTAAAAAAGTATTTAACCTATCTGAGCAAAAGTATAGGTACGGCTAGTTTATTAGGCTTGTATTTGGCAATATCAGCGATCGCAGAGCCTTTAATCAAAGGCGATCGCGCTATAGCTTTTGCTCAAAATGATCAAAATGATCAAAATGAGCAAATTGAGCAAATTGAGCAAATTGAGAAATCCAAATCCATAACCGAATTAAATAATATTCTCGCTCAGGCAGTTTTTGGCGACGATCAATTAACTCGCTATGCCGAAGCGGTAAATGCGATCGAAAATAAACGGCTAGAGATTTTTCGAGCTGCCAAAAATAACTCTAATTGGTCAACGGTCGCTAATCTTGCCGAATCACAACAAACTAAAGTTTGCGATCTGTCTCAGCCCCCAGAATTTTTACAGGATCTCTGTAACCAATTGCGTAATTTTTCCGAAAAAGAAATTCATCGTCGCGGATTTACTAACAAAGAATTTAATCAAATTACCCGCGAACAAAGGCAAAACCCATACTTAAGAGGTCTCATCCAAGCCAAGCAAATGGAAATACGCAAGAGCAAATAAAACAAAAAAGATTC
>DCSN01000104.1:0-5487 GCA_002325645.1 Pseudanabaena sp. UBA1465 | reverse complement strand
GAATCTTTTTTGTTTTATTTGCTAAAACGACCAAAATCGTCTATAAGAAACAAGGCAAAATCAGACATCGACGACATTGGACATGATTATTTTTTCTTGTCCTATTGACAATGGACACTTACAGTCTATAATCCCTCCATTGTTTAGTATGCCCAGTGCTACAAAAGCTACAAAATTCGTAAAGACACGCTTATGTTCGGCTTAAAATTTGGCGGAAAGTCTAAAAAAGGTATCGGAATCGAAATTACTTCCGAGAAAGTTAATCTTGTTCAATTGCGCCGTAAGGGGCAATCTTCCTACAAGTTAGTAGCCTATGGTAGTGCTGAACTTCCTGAAGGAATCGTTGAAGAAGGACGTATTCTCGATCCTGTAGCGCTGGGAGAAATTATTCGCAGTTTGCTTGCAGAGAAAAAAGTAAAAGTTAAAAAAGTTGCCACAGCTTTACCAGGACGTGAAACAGTTAGCCGCTTGATTCGTTTACCTGCGGAGATTCCTGATTTGGAATTACGCGAAATGGTACTCAATCAAGAAGCTAGTCTGTACTTACCATTTCCCCGTGAAGATGCTGACGTGGACTATCAAAAGTTAGGAACATCCCTAGATGATGATGGTATTGAGCGTATTGAAATCTTGATGGTGGCAACACCAAAGGAAGTGACCGATAGCTATATGCAGGCTTTAGAAATAGCACAGCTAAAGGTTGACATTGTGGAAGTGAGTAGCTTTGCACTCATTAGAGCAATGCACAATGAGTTAGCCAGATTTAATACCTTAGCGGAAGCTGTCGCGATCGTTGATATCGAGTATGAAGCAACGGAGATTACAGTTACTGTTGATGGTATACCTCAGTTTTCGAGAACCTTCCCCATTGGTACGGCGCAAATTCAAAACGCTCAGTTAAGAGCAATTAATTTGCCTCCCCGTCGGACAACAGATATGGAGATGTTGAGTTCAACAGTTGTGCCTGTGCAATCCATAGATACTGCTAGTTTAGCGAGTGGTGGTAGCACCCCAGGGGATGCGGCGATTATGCGAGTAGTGGGTGATTTATCCGATGAACTGCGCCGTTCCATTGATTTTTACACTAGCCAATCTCCTGGTTCGGATGTCGTCCAACTTTTGATTGCAGGGCCTGGAGCTTGCATTGGTCAGTTAAATGAGTTCTTTAGTCAGCGATTGGGGATTGCAGCAACCGCAGTCGATCCACTCATGGCGATCGGTGTATCCGTTGATGCTGATATTCCGATGCAGGATCGTATGGCAATGTCTGTGTCTCTAGGATTAGGTTTGAGGGAGGTTTGAAAATATATGTATACACTTGATATTAATTTTTTAAGCGATCGCGCTGCTGCGGAAGTACAGGCTGCGGAACGACAGCCGATCGCTGATTCTCAGTTTTTAGTTTACGGAGGTATAGTCGCGGTAGTGGCTCTGACTCTGGTCGGCGGCGCATTTCTTGTTCTCAACGCTGCCAATGAAGGTGTGCAGAGAGACTTATCAGAGTTGACCGCCAAAGAGACACAGTTGAAGGGCAAGATCACAGCACTAGAAGGTCAGGAGAAGCAATTACAAGCAATCCAAACGACTACTGGTCAACTTTTGAATCTCTTTGTGGGTAATTTGCCTGTTAGCGCGATCGCTGATGAAATTAGAAAGCGCACTCCCATTACAGTTCAGGTTAAGTCAATTTCCCAAGCATCGATCGCACCGTCGCCGCAAAATCCTAATCAATCGTTATCCACCATAACTTTAGATGGGACAACAACTAACTTTACTGAATTAAATGACTATATGTTGTTGCTAAAAGCATCACCTTTGTTAGATGGCGATAAAACTAAGTTAATGTCATCGACCCTGCAACAGGCAACGGCTGACAAAAACTTTACCTTGGTTAACTTTCAAATCCAAACCACTATTACTTCAAAAAGTTCTGCGGAGTTATTACCTGAACTTCAAAAATTGGGAGCCGATGGGTTAGTCGCGAGGGTCAATCTATTAAGACAACAAGGAGTGATCAAATAAAATGACAAATGCGGGAACGTTTTCAGGTGAAGATGGCGCATCAGGTGGGATCACCCTATTTGGTGTGACTCTAACTTCCAAAATTTTAGGCATCGTTATCGGAGTTGGCGGAATTGGCTTAGCTGTGTATGCGATTACATCCTATGTGCAACCTCTCTGGGATCAAGTCCAGAAGGCCCAGTCAAGTATTTCCGAGAAAAAGTCAACCCTTAGTGGTTTGGAACAAAAAGTCGCCAGCAAAGGTAATGTTGGACAGAAGATCGAAGAGGCAAAGAGCCAAAATCTCTTTGTTCTCTCTCTTTTGCCAAATATAGATAATATCGATACGCTGATGACCGATATTCAGAAGCAGATACCGAAAACGATTACGATCGCTTTACCGCCAGATTTTGCCTATGAATTAGAAGGTACGATGCGTGTCTTTCAGCCGAGAGATCCTGTTAAAGGGGCGCAGTTTAATACCTATTCCTTTACGATTGGGTTTGATGGCAAGTTTGAGGATGTTTTGAATACCATTCAAAAAATTGAGCGTTTGAAGCCTCTATTGGTAGTCAAAGATCTGAAGTTAACCAAGAAAACCCTTCCGAGCGATAAGTTTAAATTCTCGCGGGCGATCGCCCCTGGCAAAGAAAAAGACATTCTCGAAAGTCTTCCTCCTCTAATCGGGGCAGATTTTACCCTAGAGGCTTTTGTGCCACTAACCGAGGAAGAACGCAAAGCGGCGGCGGCGGCGGCGGCTCCACCTAAGAAATAATCATAGAGCGTTGTTAGTCTTGTTTCCCTGTCTTTGGTGGGGAAACAAGAAACTCTGGTTAGCCCTAAGCATTGCGATAGGTATTATTTTTTTTGAATTAAAATTGACAAAGTATGGTATAATCTCGACCCATAATCGCGTCAATTCTGGGCTGGTTATGTCGTTTTTTTAGTTAGGGCATATTCCAGTTCTATAGATTTACTACAAAGATTAAGCGTATTGAGTTCCGCAAGGAGCTATGAGGAGTGTAATTATGAATGCCAAGTTGAATGATAAGTTTGATAAGAAATTGAGTGGAAAGTCTTTGGCTTGCTGGTTTCTGATTGCAGCAAGTTGCCCACAGGCTCTAGCGATCGCCCCTATTCAGGCGCAAAATCAGGCGCAAGCCCAAAGTCAAGTGTCAGCCAATCAAACTGATGTCGTGGCTGTCGCTAGTCGGATTACCGATATCAATACCAGTGTGACAGGCGATCGCCTCAATCTCACCTTAAATTTTGCCAGTAGCGATCGCCCTCAACTTACCTATACCCGTCAAGGGAAAGAATGGATCGCTGTCTTAAATGGCGCACAGTTGCAACTCGGTAATGGCAATGCCAGCTATGCTCAGGCAAACCCCATGCCAGGAATTACTTCAATTGAAGCAACTCAATACGCTGCCAATAAAGTCCGAATTCGCGTAAACACCGAGAATCCAGAAGTACTAAAGGAACTAATTAAGCGTCAAGACAATGGCGATAGTTTAGTTTTGAGCCTAGAGACAAAATCTTCCACAAGTCAGGGTTCGCTCTCGGCGGCTAATGCTCCTGAATCTGGAACCATGACCAGTCCAGCCAATTCTCCAGAAAACAAAGTTCTTACGGCGCAAAATACTGCCCAAAATACTACGGCTGCTTCCGTTGGCAAGCCATTATTTGAGCCTAAAGTAACCATCACCGATGCTGATGGTAAGTCTCGCGTCGCGCAAACCAATGCTCCCAATACAGCGCCGCCACCTGTGGCAAATCCTGTCTCTCCCCAATTGCAAGGTCGTGTGCCTGGGGTCGTGCCGCCCTTCCGTCAATTAAGGACTCCTCCTGTTGGGGATATTGCTACCAGTACCGCTAAGTTGCGCCCTGATATTATTGATCTTGGTACGGCTGAGCGTGTACCGAGAATCACGTTACGAGATGCACCAGCGATCGAGGTTTTGACTTTGATTGGTCGGGTTGCTGGTTTGAGTGTTGTGTCCGCAGAACCACCTGCGGCGGCGGGTGCGGCGGCGGTCGGTGCGGCGGTCGGTGGATTAAAACAGCCCGTGAGTCTTTCCATCGAGAATGAAACTGCTCAGGATGTTTTCAATAATGTATTGAGAATTTCAGGGTTAGAAGCGAACCGCATTGGTCAAACTATTTTTGTCGCCACTAAGCTTCCTGTAACCTTAAAAAACCTAGCTACCAAAAGCTATCGTCTCAATCAAATTACAGTTGGTGAAGCTTCAGCTTATTTAATTGGTCTAGGGGCTTCTCGTGTCGTCAATCGTCAACGTCCTATTCCAGGCGCACAAACTGCAACTATTGGCAGTGCTGCTACTACAGTTGTAAACGTCCCAACTGAGGCAGTTCCTACCTTAGAAACAGTTTCGATTACTCCAGAGTCTGGTGCTACGGCACTTCTAAAAGGCTTACAGGTAATTGCAGAAGAGAGAGGAAATTCTCTAACTTTGATTGGCAGTCCTAAACAAATTGAGTTTGCAGAAGCTCAACTTGCTCGACTCGATACTCGCAAGAGACAAGTCACTGTTAATGTAAAAGTTGTAGAAGTTCGTTTATTACAAGGTCAAACCTTCATTTCTTCTTTATCTTTCGCTCCAAGTACTTCTAGTGGTAGCACTAGAACGGCTATTTCAGCTGATGCGGGTGATTTACTTTTGAATTTAAATAATGCTGCTGCTAATTTTGCTTCATTGTTTAATCCTCAACAAATTGTTGCGGCGCTAAATCTAAATATTAATAACAGTAACGCTAAAGTAATAACCGATCCATCCATTACAGTACAAGAAGGTGAAACTGGAACCGTTAGTCTAACCGAAGGTGTTGCAACCAAGAGTGTTGTGACACCTGCGGTTAGGAGTGAAGTAACAGGGAATATAACAACTCCTGCGGTTCAAACGATTACGGTAGAAGATGTGGGCTTGGCACTCAATATTCAAGTTGAAAGGATTGATGATAATGGATTTATTAACCTATCTATTTCTCCATCAATTAGCGCCCCTGGAGAGCTAGTTGTCAACGAAGTTTCTTCTGATGGTATTCCTGTTTTCGTCAGATCTATCAACAAACGTATTGTTAATTCTGGAAAGATTCGACTAAGAGATAACCAGACACTAGTTTTATCAGGAATTATTCGAGATCAAGATGTTGAATCTGTCAGCAAAGTGCCATTACTAGGCGATTTACCGATTATCGGTGCTTTGTTCCGTTCACAATCTACTAATAGTACCCGCAGTGAAATCGTGATTGTAGTGACACCACGCATTATTGATGACAGTCAAAATGCGAATTGGGGTTATACCTATCAACCAACTCCAGAAACCCAAAAAGTGATTGACAGCAATCGTCGCAATACACAATAACATCTCAACTTTCATTCTCAAATTACACTCCCTTTTCACAGCCTGAGAGACATCTCTCAGGCTGTTTTTTGCAAATTTCATGATTCAGATTAAGACTTAC
>DCSN01000049.1:15754-18107 GCA_002325645.1 Pseudanabaena sp. UBA1465 | reverse complement strand
TTCCCGTTCGCGTTAGTTAAATAACATTGTTCGCCTAATGTTGCCATATATTTATGCTCCTGTGTGTTCTAGGTTGCAAGTGTGGCTTTGCAGCACTTGCAACAAAATATAGCTGTAGACACTTGCATTAGGACAAATCAAAACCCAAGAAGCGAGTTGCGGCGCTCCGCGCCGCAACTCGTATTCTGGTTTGTGTCCTAACAAGCATGGCAACAGCTATACTTAGCCGTTCAAGACATCTTTCTTATGTTGAGGAGCCGCCGCGACTGCCGCCACTTCTGCTAAAAGGTCATCGGATACGCCCATTTCTTTGAGAGTAATCATCAAATCCTCGGCAACCGCATCAAAGTGATCGCTGTTTAAACCCTGCTGTGCTACTAGATTCTTGTGAGCTTCACGCATCTGCTCGCCACTGTATTTATCAGTGCCGCCAAAAGCATAGGTGAGAAACGCTTTTTGGTGCATCCGTTGTTTCTGCATATCGGTACTCTCAAAAAAGTGTTTGAGGCGATCGTCTTGTAACACTCTATAGAAAAGTAAAGGACGCGATGCGTCCTTTACTTTTTAACCTTCTTTATTGATGAAGGGGAGTAATGCAACTACACGAGCTTGTTTAATTGCTGTGGTCAAAGCACGTTGTTGCTTTGCGGTCAAACCTGTAATACGACGGGGAAGAATTTTGCCACGTTCGGTGATGTACTTACGCAGTAATTCGACATCTTTATAGTCGATTTTGGCAGCAGGCGCGATTGGCGAGAGGCGCTTGCGATAAAAAGAGGAGTTAATTGCCATGATTGGGATTATGCGATTTTAGTTAGTAGGACTTAGCGGACTATTTGATTTCTTTGTGAACAGTGTGAGAGTTGCAATGAGGGCAGAACTTTTTGAGTTCTAATCTTGCAGTGGTATTACGACGATTTTTCATGGTCGTATAGCGAGATACACCAGGCGATCGCTTATTAGCATTGGTGCGACATTCGGTACACTCTAGCGTAACTACGAGACGGACACCTTTGTTTTTAGCCATTTTTTTAGTTGTGAGATTACTTAAAAGTGCGATCTACAAGTATTACACAGAATCATCCACTTCTGTGCAAACAGGAAAATTATTATCAGGGCAATCCCATAAAAAAGCAATAAAGTTAGCAGTAGCTGAATTTCTTACTTAACCATGTTAGTTTTATGACTGAATGGATATACGAACAAAACTGATTAGTTGATAATTTCGAGCTATGACAACTGCAAATAGAGGAAATCGATCTTTCTGGCGCTTTATTCTCAACGATACGACAGGCTTTGTAGTTAAGCGTCTGGGGCAAGCAGTTGTTGTGATTCTGGGCGTATCTATTTTAAGTTTTTTTGCAATTACCAAATCCCCTGGAAATTGCTTCTCAGAATTGCGAAATAATCCGAGTACGCCGAAAAAGACGATTGAGCAGTTAGAAAAACAACTAAATTACGATAAGCCTGACGCAGTGCAGTACCTATTATGGTTGCAGAATACCTTGAATGGTAATTTGGGAGTCCGTTGTCAAGGGTTAGCACCTGTCACGCCGCTTATCGTTGAACGAGCAGGTAATACCCTATTAATGTCGATCGCTTCATTATTTGCGACATGGCTGCTGGCGATTCCCCTCGGTATTTATAGTGCTGTCAAGCAAAACACCCTCAGCGATCGCCTAATTCAGATAATTAGCTATGCCACACAGGGATTCCCCAGCTTTGTATTAGCGATTCTGTTGCTGATGATGGCACAAAATACGGGTTGGTTTCCCGTGGGCGGCATGACTAGTATCAATTTTTCCGATCTTTCTGCATTTGACCAGTTTTTAGATATTGTCCATCACATGATTTTACCAACCTTGACCTTAACTGTTGTCAGTTTTGCGGGTTTGCAGCGAATTATGCGCGGCAGTTTGCTCGATGTATTGCGACAAGACTATATCAAAACCGCTCGTGCTAAAGGCTTACCCGAAAGCAAAGTTATTTATGTCCATGCTCTGCGTAATGCTATTAATCCACTGATTACCCTATTAGGTTTTGAGTTTGGTGGATTGCTTGGTGGAGCGTTTATTACTGAGTTCTTTTTTAGTTGGCCGGGGTTAGGCAAATTGCTTTTAGAGGCAACTAGAGAAAAAGATACTAATTTGGTAATGGCAGGTTTGATGCTAGGGACGGTCATGCTAGTTGTGGGCAATTTGATCGGAGATCTGTTACTCAAGGCAGTCGATCCTCGGATTAAGCTAGACGATATGGACTAAAAACAACATTTGTCTTTGCGATCGCCGTTGCAAGCTCTAAATTTAAAATTCGCTTATTCTGCTTTTTAACCTACTCCCTTCCCAGTGAATAA
>DCSN01000049.1:0-15665 GCA_002325645.1 Pseudanabaena sp. UBA1465 | reverse complement strand
CTATTCTTTGGGTGGGAAGAGAGTATGCTGGTCTGTCTGGCTTTTAAATTTTTTCTTGGTTTGAGTGCGAAGCGCTGTAAAAGCGCTGATCGCCGTAGCTTATGATTAATTGCTCAAACCATTTCTCTAGGCGATCGCCCCAGACTTCTAGGGAATATTCCGCCTCTAGTTGCTGACGACAGGCAAGGCGATCGATAGTTTCTAATTTTGAAACTGCTTCAATCAGTCCCGATACATTTCCCATATCTACGAGAAATCCCGTCTTGCCATGACGCACTATTTCCGTAAGCCCGCCGCTACGATAGGAAATCACAGGTACACCACAGGCAAAGGCTTCGATCGCCGCGTTACCAAAGGCTTCAACCCAGCGCGGTGTCATTAATAAAGCACTGGATTGTCCCAACTTTTGCTGCAAATCATGGGTAGATAAAAATCCTTCATAATGGATTTCTGCTTTTGGGAAATCTTTTTGAATTTGTTGCCAATAGGCTTGATCTTGAATTAAGCCAAATACCCGCAAGGGTAAACCTGTAACCTGAGCAGTTTCCGCCGCATCCTCTAGCCCTTTTTCTGGCGAGATCCGTCCCACCCAAGCCAGACTAGGTTTCTCAGGCTTTGCCACAAAATTATACTGAGATACATCAATACCTTTACCCATAATCATCAAGCGATCGCCGTCGCTAAAGGTATCCGCACAGGCGCGAGTATTCACCGCGATCGCTTTCGGGCAAAGTTTAGCCGTTTTGCTAACCATTGCATCCATTACAGGCGACAGCGATGACATACTAATCCAATGGGCGATCGGGCAATGGAAAAATGGTGTGAGATAAAGGGGAAGCCAATCGTAGGCAAAATTAAATATTAAATCAAATTGATCTTGGACTTCCCTCGCGTAACTCCACATATTTTCGAGAACTGAGTTTTGTGGCAATACAACTAGATCGGCTCCCACTTGAGTTTGGGCTGAAATTTGGCTATTACCTGCTATTTGGGTTAGTTTCGTGACATCGGTAACGGAACCTTCAGGAGCCACGATTTCTACTGTATGTCCTTTAGCGATCAGCGCCTTGGCTGCATTCTGGATCGTCAATTCTACACCACCCCCAATTCCTGAACCTAATGCGCCGACGGGAGTAGATAGAAATAGCAATCGATAATTTTTTTTATTCATTTCTTTATTCTCGCAGTAATAACCGCCAAGAAATTTTTAAAAGCGTTGCGAAGCAACGCTTTTAAAAATTTCTTGGCGCTCAAAAAGAATGGTCACGCTTTGCGTGACCTGTTTTGTTACTTCATTCCTAGTAAGCCTTTCGTGAGACGATTTATTGCCGCCCCTGCCACATCGCGATAACGCAACTCACCGCAGAGAATTTTACCCATACGCTGGCTGGCACTGGGGCGCTTTACCCCCATCTTGTAACCAAAACTAGGCACACGGTAGAAAATGTTGGCAATACGTTGCGCCCATACCATATCTTCACCCCATTCTTCATGGACTCTCTGGGTATATTGTTTCAGCGCATCGGTATTACCACCGATCGCTTCGTCGATCGCCTGACCTGCCAACATTCCTGTTAACAAAGAAGGACGAATTCCCTCGGCAGTGAAGGGATCGACAATACAGGCTGATTCACCTGTCAGGAGCGCATTTTGGGTATGTAGCGGTTGATTGCCATCCCATAAACAGAGAGGGTGTCCATATTGCTTAATGGAAGTGATGTCAATGCCAAATTTTTCCGCGTAAGCCGCGCCAAGCTCTTTAAGATTTTGCTTCTCACCACCAAGAAATGTACCTGCACCAATGGAATAACCGTCAGGTTTAGGAAAGTTCCAGATATAACCATTTTGGACAGAACCAAAGTCAAAATGGGCGGCGCTGACATCGGGCGCAGAATGGGGCGCTTCGACTTCGAGGGCGGCTCCCATGCGGCGTTTTCTCTCTTTAAATCCTAGCCATTTTGCCATTGTACCTTTTGCGCCATCGGCAGCAATTACATACTTAGCTTCAAAGACATCATGTTCGGTTTTGACTAACCAGCGATCGCTTTTCCATTCAATGCCTGTAACGCCAGTATTATCGTGGAGTTCTACGCCTAATTTTTGGGCTTGCTGGACTAAGTAATGATCAAAAACATCGCGACGCACCATCCACACAGGTTCTTTGGTCGTTAGTTCGACCAGTTCAGGATCGTCCATTTGCCATGTGTAGCGAATATTGCTAACGGTCAAGGCAACGGCTGGCGAGAAGTCAAAGTCAAACCACTCTTGTACCATCGGCGAAACGCCACCACCACAGGGCTTGTATCGAGGCAGGCTTTCTTTTTCGAGTAACAAAACCGATCGCCCTCGTTTTGCCAAATGATAGGAGGCTGAACCACCAGATGGACCTGCTCCCACAACAATGCAGTCGTACATAGGAAAATTTCTTTTGGGTAAAGGTACAAGAAAATCTTTTAGATTTTACCGTTAAACGTAAATTTCAGCACTTTAGACTAACTCAAAACTCACATAATTTTTTGAAAGCTATGCTTTGCATAGCTTTCAAAAAATTATGTTATAAAAAGTTACGCTTAACTACTTTGGCAGGAAATTCCTTATCGCGGATTTGGACTTGGACGATTTGTCCAAGCGCCGCAAGGTGGGGCGGCACATAACCAAAGGCGATCGCCTTGCCTAGAGTTGGCGACATCGTGCCACTGGTAACGATCCCCACAGTTTCGCCTTCAAATAAAATTGGATAATTATGACGGGCAATATTACGACCTTCTAATTCTAAGCCGACTAATTTGCGGGGGACTCCATTCTGTTTTTGATCTTCGAGAACAGCACGACCGTAAAATTCTCCCTTCTCTTTGAGATGGATAATCCAATTGATCTCCGCTTCCCAAGGCGTAGTTGTATCGTCCATATCCTGACCATAGAGGTGCATTCCTGCTTCTAGTCGCAGGGTGTCGCGACAACCTAAACCGCAAGGCGTAACACCGAGATCCAGCAGTTTTTGCCAAAGTGCTTTACCTGTGGCGATATCGGTCATGATTTCGCAACCATCTTCGCCTGTATAGCCTGTACGCGCCACAAAGCTGCGAACGCCTAATACTTCCGTGTAGGTATGTCCAAACCGCAATCTGGGTAATTTGGTTAAATCGGAACCCACTAGACCTTGCAAAGTGGCGATCGCGGTTTTACCCTGCACCGCAATTAATATCTGTGAATCGGAATGATCAACTAAGCGATCGCCTAAATGCTTTTGTAACCATGCTTTATCTTTGTCGGTGGTCGAAGCATTGACGATTACTGACCAATTTTCGCGATCGACCTCTGGCTGATGACGATAAAAAATCACATCATCAATAATTCCGCCCTGCTGATTAAGCAGCACCGTATATAATGCTTGCCCCACCTTGACCCGTCCTAAATTCGATGGCACGAGCTTATTTAAGATATCAAGAACACCTCCCCCAGAAATCGCAAATTTGCCCATGTGGGACACATCAAACATCCCCACCTGCGATCGCACAGCATTATGCTCAGCAATGATGCCTTTGTACTGCACAGGCATCTCCCATCCACCAAATTCTACTAATCGCGCCCCAGAGCTAACGTGAAGATCATATAAAGGGGTGCGCTTGAGAGTGTTGCTCATGATTGCCATTCAAAAAATTGTTACACTTTATAATAAACCCGAATATAGGGCGGCGGCGCGATGCGCCGCCGCCCTATATTCGGGTTATAAATTTTAGAAAAAGCAAAGCGCCATAGCTTGGAATTATGAATATTGCTCCCCTCAGTTGGACTGAATTAGAATCTCTTACCGATTTTCAAATAGATTATGTCAATGGAGTTACAAACGCCCAATCAAGACTGCGGCTATTTGGACATGATCAAACGGAAGTGCGCGTTACTCTATATCGCGATCATCATGCTTGGTGTCCCTACTGTCAAAAAATTTGGTTGTGGCTAGAAGAGAAGCAAATTCCCTATCGCATCGAAAAAGTTACTATGTTCTGCTACGGCGAAAAAGAGAACTGGTACAAACAGAAAGTACCGTCGGGAATGTTACCCGCGATCGCCTTGGATGGACGCATCATCACGGAAAGCGATGATATTTTGATTGCTTTAGAACAGGTATTTGGTTCCCTAAATCGCAGTATGACCGATGCTCAAGTATTGCCGATGAGGAGACTAGAACGCACCTTGTTTAGAGCTTGGTGTGAATGGCTCTGTCGCCCGATCATGTCAGCCAGACAGGAGCAACGGGGGCGGGAGCAATTTATCGAGGTGATGCAAAAGGTTGAGACAGCCTTGGCAAGTACGCCTAGTCCCTATTTCTTAGATGAATTTGGGACTGCGGATGTGATTTTTACGCCCTATGTCGAGCGCATGAATGCCAGTCTTTATTATTACAAAGGCTATTCGATGCGCGAAGAAAATCCGCGCATGGCGGACTGGTTTAACGCGATGGAAAGCCGCCCTACCTATCGCGGAACCCAAAGCGATTTTCATACCCATGTCCATGATCTGCCGCCACAAATGGGAGGCTGTTGGGAAAATAGCGAGCCACAGATGCTAATTAATAAGGAAAAAGTGGATCATGGATCTTGGTTTGGCTTGCCCGATGTGATGTATCCCGAACCAGAGAACTCGCGTAAGGAAGCTCTCCATCGTGTAATTAAGCATCATCAAAATATTATTCGGGTGAATCCTGCGGATGATCAATTATTCGATCAAGCCCTACGTTGTGCTTTAACAAATCTGATTACCGATGCGGAATCTGTACCGCCTCCTGACTCAGATCTGGCGCTACGGTATTTACGCGATCGCGTTAGTGTGCCGCGTGATATGTCCATTTATGCCGCGAAGCGTTTGCGTGAAGCCTTAGAAAAAACTGCGGCTTTAGTAGGCGATCGGCAAGGTGTTCCCATTCCCTTTAAACATCGCCGCGATCAAGACCCGATCAATTTTAAATAGTTTCAATTATGTCACCCGCGTAGCGGGTGACACAATTGCTGATTGCGCCGCCCGCTACACGGGCGGCACAATCAACGGGTAAACATTTGGCGAGGTATGACTCTTAGGGCTTCTTCGAGGGTGGTGACTCCTGTAGATACCTTTTCGCGCACACTATAGGCAAAGGATTCATAATTCTGTTCTGCCAAATAATCTATCAGTTCATCTTGATTATCTCCACTAATAATTTTTCGGAGCTTGGGCGTGATATTTAGAACTTCAAAAACCGCTTCACGCCCTAAATAGCCTGACCCAAAGCAATGTTCGCAGCCCTTACCTTTTCGCCAATCTTGATATTTGATATCTTTCGCTGTGATCTTGAGAAAGTCCATTTCTGCTTTTGTAGGGACATAGGACTCAGAACAAAAGGAGCAATTTTTTCGGACTAATCGTTGAGCAACGACACCTAACAAAGATTCCATAATTAAATTGGGATGTAATCCTAAATCTTTTAATCGACTGATTGAGCTAAGTGCATCGTTAGTGTGCATGGTGGATAGCACTAAATGTCCTGTTAAGGCAGCGCGAATCGTAATTTCAGCAGTTTCTAAATCGCGAATCTCTCCCACCATGATAATGTCTGGATCTTGACGCAAAATCGCTTTTAGCCCTGTCGCAAAGGTCAATCCGCCGACCTCCTGCACCTGTCCCTGTGTGATATTTGTCAGGTTATATTCAATCGGATCTTCCATCGTGATGATATTAACTTGATCCTTTGCTAAAAACTGGAGAGTGGCGTAGAGGGTGCTGGTTTTGCCTGAGCCTGTTGGACCAGTCACAATGATCAATCCTTGCGGTTGATCTAGCCAACTTCGATATATTTTTTGCGATCGCTCATTAAAGCCAATATTTTCGATGCGCGTTGCCATCATCTTGTTGCGCGGTAATAGCCGAATCACCACTTTTTCGCCACCAACACAGGGAAATGAGCTAACCCGCATATCTAAATCAAGATCGAGATTATCGGCAGTAACATAGTGTTGACTGATTCGACCATCCTGAGGGCGACGACTTTCGCCGATGTTCATATTGCTCATCACCTTGAGCGCCACGATGGTTTTACGGCTGACTTCGGGGGGCAAAATGCGCGTTGTTCTAAGGATGCCATCAATGCGATAACGTACCCTCAATCCCAATTCCGTTGGTTCTAAGTGAATGTCACTGGCTCGATGTTGTAGAGCCACGGAAATTAAAGCATTAATGCGATGGGTTTGGTCAAGGGCTTGAGATAAATAGATATCAGAAATTTCATCGAGATGAGCTTCTTCATTAACGCCTGTGAGAGGATTTACGATTGGTGGGGCGATATTGCTGGGTTCGGGTAGGTTTTGCCTGAGAAACCAGAGTAAGTAACTCTCAGAAGAGACGATTATATTTTTGATGCCTGTTAAGGTGCGATTACTTAAAATTTTAATTTCTTCACTACTAAGCTGGCGCGGTGAACCCAAATAAAAGTAGCCATGCCATAAAAGTAGAGGAATTACAGGCGGCAAGGATTTTCGATCTTCAAAATGGTGAAAAAATCGATAATTAACATCTTCGTCAAGCAAATCAATGTGTAAACTTCCTCTTTTATCCACTAACATCTGAATGGCTTCTTCACAGGTGATTTCTTGGCTGCGAAGACGCTTCCATACTGAAATTAGATTATTTACAGGTAATGCATTCATACTAAGTTTTGGGGCAAGTACTTTTGCTTGCGATCGCGATCGCCAATATAGCAATCCTAAATGGTTTACAGTGCGATGTGCTTTCATGAAACCTAGATAAAGTTTTAAAAAGCTTGCTTCGTAGGCTTTTTAAAACTTTATCTGGAATACTCAAAAACTAAATAGGCTGTGTGTAAGCGCACCTTGAAGGGATGTGCTTGCTATAAGAATATGATTGTAAGTATGTAGGCTTAATCAAATATAAAACCCTAAAACCTGTGGCGCACGCGCAGTTTGCGCCGCAGGTTTTAGATCTGGTTTTTAATTATGCCGATGTACTTAGTTAAGTTCGCGGAGAGAAAAAATATGGCTGATTCACAACAATTAAAAACTTTAGAGCAAGGGGTAAATACTTGGAATCAATGGCGATGCGATTATCCAAATGTGCCGATCGCATTGCAAGAAGCCATACTTAATATTGCTAATCTCCGCTATGCAAACTTAAGTTATGCCAATCTCGAAGGTGCAGATTTATATCATGCAAATTTGATTGAGGCAAATTTACAATATGCAAATTTAAAGCAAGTAGTTTTAAATGGGGCGACGGTGACAGGTTCTTTGAGTCATGCTGATCTTAGTGATGCCAATCTTTATAGTTCAATTTTTACTTTCGCCGACCTGACTTGTATAAATCTCCAAAATTCTACGGCGATCGCCGCAAATTTTAATAGTGCCAATCTTCAGGGTGCAAATTTACAAAATATTAATGCTAGTCATGCGATTTTTTGGCAGACAAATTTGAGTGATGCGAATCTGAGTAATGGGGTGTTTTGGGGGGCTAAGTTCTATTGCGCGAACTTCCAGCGATCGCTATTGCGGGAAACAGACTTAAGTGGAGCCGATCTCAGTGGAGCCGATCTGCGTAATACTGATTTAAGTGGAGCCGATCTGCGTGAAACTAATTTAAGTAGAGCTAATTTTGAAGGGGCGAATTTAGATAATATTATTTGGGGTAAAGATATTCGCGGACGTGATACTAATTGGCATAATGCGATCGGTTTGGTGTCGGCAAAAAATGTACCTAAGGCGCTTTTGTTATAGGAAAGAATGATGTTAGGAAATTACCCTCTCCCCCCAGCCCCCTCTCCCATTAAGGGAGAGGGGGAGTAAGACTAATTTCTTGTTCCCCTCTCCCCTTTTGGGAGAGGGGCTAGGGGTGAGGGTCTTGAGAACTTCCGCGTAACATCAGTTAAGGATTGCAATAGGAGCAGTAGGTTGGATCGGCGAATTGAGTTCCATCGGGAAATAATATTTCCTGTTGAAACTCACAGCGATCGCATTGATATATATGGGCGCGAGTTGATTGGGTGGGTAATCCGCAAAGCTGACAGGGTAAACCTTTTACCCGTTCGACAATATCAAAATTTATAAAATCACAGTTGGGACAAAGTTGTTGCAATTTGCGAACTAGATCTTCTGTCGCTTTGGCAATATTTTTCATGCGGGTAGGATTATGGAGCGCTCGCATATCGGGTTCTATATGAATTGTGGGATATGTTTTTAGTAGTTCTATTACATGATCTTTAAGAAGTTCTATGGAGTTAATCCCCTTATAGATTGATTGCTTGGCGGATGTTTGAGCGTCTGGTATTAAGACAATTGCATGATCGGGAAAGCCAATTTTGAGCGCAAATTCGTGGGCTTGTTCGTAGCTAGAAATTTCTTGATGGCGAAAATTGGTGTCTGTGGAGAGGGATTCGCCATATACGGTGAAGTCATGCTTCTGATCCATTAATAAAACCAGTTCACGATTGTAGGCTATTCCTAAAATTGGATGGGGAAAGAAGCTGCCTTCACTGGCGATCGCTAAGTCTACATTTATTAACTCTAAAGCTTTCGTAGCCTTAATTTTGGCGGTTTCGATTTGATTGGCAGGGCGATCGATATCGCGGGTAAATGTGCCGAATAAGTCGCTATCAAAATCCTGTGGAACTGTAACTTTAATTCCTAATGATGTTTGTAAGATGGGCGCGATCGCTTGTTCTTTACGGTGCATCGTGGCAATTACGGCTAGGCGATCGGCAAAATCTATGGTGGTCATTACTTTGGTCATTTTGGGGCGAAATCAAGTTTTTAGTATTGTGCTTCGCACAATACTAAAAACTTATTTTACAAATTTTGGCGCGATCGCTGGCTGCGAAATTAGGCATAATGGGGTTAGCCAATAATTTCACTAGACATAAAGTTTGATGATCGTCAACAAGCTCGACCCTAAGCAAGCATTAAATAGTAAGTATTTGAAGGTGAAGCCCGATCGCGAAAGTGTGGCGGAGTTTAAGGCGAATTTGGGGCGATTGCTTGATCTGTGTGATAGCAAAAAGGATGAGGAGTTTAACAAAAATTTACTAAGTGATTTTTTGAAAAAGAGCTTTTATGGCGATCGCTATTTCATTAATACGAAGGAAAATAGTGATCTGGTAATTCACAATGACAAGTAGTCCCATAGCAATTCAATTGCGTCTGCAAGCGTAAGGAGCAAATTTAGAGTAAAGTTAAATTAAATAATAATCTATTGTTATGCTTCACAAAGATATTCAGTTAGATGAAGAACAAATTCAGCTTAACTTAGGAAATGATCCCGATGAAGATGAGGACAGCATAACTCAGCCTTTCGATCCTGAGAAAATTAGAGTTGATACTCGTCCTTTGACTATTGATTTACTCCTTAATCGTATTAAATATGAAGAACTCAATTTAGCGCCCGATTTTCAGCGTGGTGACAACATTTGGAATCCTCGAACTCAAAGTCGATTGATAGAGTCTATTCTTGTGCGTATTCCATTGCCAGCATTTTATATGGATGCAACTGATGAAGATAAATGGGTTGTTATTGATGGACTACAGAGACTTACAACCTTAAAACGATTTGCTTTAGATAAGTCTCTAATACTTAATGACTTAGAGTTCCTAGAGCTTAATGGCAAAAATTTTGACGAATTACCTCGTAATCTCCAAAGACGAATTACAGAGACTCAGGTAACAGTATATTTAATCGAAAAAGGAACGCCTCCTGAAGTAAAATTCAACATATTTAAGCGCATCAACACTGGAGGTTTGCCTCTGTCTTTACAAGAAATAAGACACGCACTTAATCAAGGCAAATCTACTAAGTTTTTAGAAAAACTTAGTAGATTACCTGAATTTAAAAAGGCAACAGCAAAAAGTATTTCGGATCAACGAATGGGCGATCGCGAGTTTATCCTCCGTTTTTTGGCTTTTGTAATCAATCCATATCATGATTATAAAGCAACTGAATTTGATAGTTTCCTCAGTGATGTGATGGCAACAATTAACAAAATGGAAGAAAGGGATCTTTATAGTTTAGAACACCGATTTAGTAAATCGATGGTTGCTGCCCATCAAATTTTCGGTAATGATGCTTTTCGCAAACGATATAGAATGGATGCTCCACGCTCTCCAATTAATAAAGCATTATTTGAATCTTGGGCTGTAAATCTTAGTAAATTGAATGAAGAACAGATCTCTATACTAATAAAGAAGAAAGATATTGTGAAGGCTAAATTTGTTGATTTAATGAATGGTCAGAATGACAATGATACAGAACCTAGGTTTGATTCTGCAATTTCACAAGGTACAGGAGATATTAGAAAAGTAAAGCGCAGGTTTAGTGCAGTTGAGGAATTAATTAAAGAGGTTTTAGCATGATTAATCAATTAAGGTTACAAAATTTTAAGCGTTTTGAAGACTTATCGCTTGGAATAAAACCATTGACTCTCCTGTCTGGATTAAATGGTATGGGTAAGTCATCGATTCTACAAGCGTTACTCCTGCTTCGCCAATCTTATCAGCGAGGTTTACTTGAATCCATAGGTTTATCATTGAATGGTGATTTAGTTAGAATTGGAACTGCTAGAGATGCACTATTTGAAAATGCTACAGAAGATAAGATTTCTTTCCAATTAGATTTTGGTGATACTAATAGCGCAGTTTGGGAGTTTGATTATGATCCTGAGAGAGAGATACTTAAATTAGTTACATCAAATAAATCACCCGAAGTATACACAGAGAGCTTATTCACTGATGAATTTCAGTATTTACAAGCTGAAAGAATAGGTTCTCGTACTTCTTTTGAAATGTCTGACTTTCAGGTTCGTGAGCATCATCAATTAGGGATTATGGGTGAATATACGGCTCACTTTTTGTCAGTTTTTAGAGAGTCTGAAATTCCAAATCCTAGCCTAAGTCATCATCAATCAGAATCTTTACAACTACTTCGACAAGTTGAAGCATGGCTTGGGGAAATTAGTCCTGGCACTAGAATTTATGTTGAAGAAAATTCAGGAATGGATTTGATGCGAGTAGAGTATTCTTTCGGGCTTAGTAAAAAGTATCGCTCTACAAATGTGGGCTTCGGTATCACCTATACACTACCAGTAATAACAGCTATTTTGGCAGCTAAAGCTGGAGCTTTACTTTTATTAGAAAATCCTGAGGCTCATCTTCATCCTAAGGGACAATCTCAAATGGGACAACTCATTGCGCTTGCCGCATCTCAAGGTGTACAAATCATACTGGAAACCCATAGCGATCATGTACTCAATGGTATTCGTTTAGCTGTACATCAAGGGAAATTAGATCATGAATTAGTGCAATTACACTTTTTTCAACGTCAATCTGCAATTAGTGAAGTTATTTCCCCAAAGATGAATCGGAAAGGACGCATCGATCAATGGCCAGATGGATTTTTTGATGAATGGGATAACAGCTTGGCAGAATTACTTCAACCAATTGAGGAGTAAACAATGCCTGTAGAAATAGTTTTAAATGATATTTCTTTACCGACTCCCGTGAAAGATAAGGGTACAGCTATATGTCTTATGTCTGAGTTGATTGGTGTTTTGAGTACAGCATGGACATATGGTATTAAGACTTTGCGTACTCAGGACAACTTTTACGATCTATTACTTGCTGACAATTATCGTGTGGCTAGTTGGTTGAATGATAATCGAGTGGAAAGAGAAGAACAAAGTTTTATGCGTAGGCAACTAGACATAAAAACTCCACTCTTAGCTGATTTAGCAACAAATATTTATGATGAAGATGCCTTATCTGAGTTTCGCTGTCAAGGGGTTGTAGCCAGAGCAATTGGCATTG
Organism: Pseudanabaena sp. UBA1465; assembly: GCA_002325645.1. Classification (GTDB taxonomy): domain Bacteria; phylum Cyanobacteriota; class Cyanobacteriia; order Pseudanabaenales; family Pseudanabaenaceae; genus Pseudanabaena. Next base: position 3,834 of record DCSN01000049.1, on the reverse strand, counting down.
CCTATTTGATAGACGCTTTAGCAGTTAGCTTTCTCTCTGATGCCAAGTGGGATGTCGACACCTTAGATATTGGAATTGAATCTTTGGAGGAAGTTTCTGAAGAATTGAATGTAAGAACTGAATCTATAATTCATGCAAGTCGCAGAGACCATATTCTCAAACATAAGCCGGAAATTCAGAATCGTCTTAATTCTGAACCTTGGCATCCTAAAGATGATATTCTCCCCTGTTATTTTAACGAAAATGGAATCAGTCCTCTGTCAGAATGGTTAGATTCCTTGAGAGATTTGCCAGCAAAAAAGGCAATTTATACTCGACTGCAACAGGTAAAGCGCGGAAGTTTAGGTGATTGGAAGGTAATTGAAGGATATGAAGGAATAAAGGAATTAAGAATTCATATTAATGCAGGATACCGAATTTATTTCGGTCAAGTTTCAAAAGATAGATATTTACTTTTGTATGGAGGAAATAAAAGCACTCAAGAAGATGACATAAAAATGGCAAGTGAATGTTGGATAAATTCTAGGGAAATACAAAAAATCAGAAATTCACCATGAACTGATGAAACGACAAAAAGGCGATTGCGATCTATGTTGAATTTGGTGATCCCTATAAACAAGTCAGCACATGCAGCTAATTCGATGGCTATGGATAACCAAGATATGTTCGATATATTTGTACTTTTTTGCCAGAACAGAATGGACTTCAAAGCATCTTATCCCTATCAGTTGACTAATACTCAGATCGCCATGCTGATACGAGCAAATTAGAAAAGGCGATCGATCGCTTAGTTTACAAACTCTATCAACTCACCTATGAAGAAGTAAAAATCATTGATCCAGAATTTGAGCTAACAGAACAAGAATATACAGCAATTAAAATAGAATAAGAGGCAAAAACAATGATTTATCCACAAAATACTATTAGTCCCAAATTACATAAATTACTTGATGAACTAAAAATAAACTTAGTTAATCTTTATGGTCAGCAATTGTATTCCTTAATTTTATTTGGTTCACAGGCAAGAGGAGAAGCAACCCCAGACTCTGATATTGATATCATGACTGTTCTCGAAGATCCCATTGATGTAGCAAAAGAAATACATAAAACATCTGAAATAAAATTTTATTTTATTGATAAATATGAAGAGCTAATTTCAATTATCCCCGTATCTAGATCAGAATTTACATCATCATCTATTTCCCTAATAAGAATAGCTAAACGTGAGGGAATTAAACTATGAGTGAAATAAATAAGCTATTAAATCTAGCTTTTGAAGACTTAGAAACTGCTGAGTTTTTATTTGCAGGGCAACGTTATCGATCTTGCTTATCTCGTGCTTACTATGCCATGTACTACTCTGCTCAAGCATTATTGCTATCAGAAAATATAGAAACATCAACTCATAAAGGAGTCATTAAACTGATAAACCTGCATTTTGTTAGAACGAATCAACTTGATCACAAAATTTTAAAACTATTAAATGATGCCTATGATCTTAGACAATTAGGAGACTACAGCCCTAACTTTACTGCAACATCATTATCCGCAAGAGAGGCAATAGATAATGCTCAAATATTTATTAATGAAATCAATAAAAAATTAAATCTCGAAAAGGATAATCGATAATTTAGTTTACAAACTCTATCAACTCACCTATGAAGAAGTAAAAATTATCGATCCAAATTTTGAACTAACAGAACAAGAATATACAGCAATTACAATAGAGTAAGAGGTAAAAAACAATGAGAGCAATAGCAGGACTAAATCGCATTACCTTTGACCCAAAAATCATGGCAGGTCAAGCTTGCATTCGCGGAATGCGGATGCCCGTATCGGTAGTTATCAACCTCATCGCCAACGGCTTATCAACAGCCGAAATAATTGAATACTATCCCTATCTCAAACCAGAAGATATCCAGCAAGCGCTGAGATATGCCGCTTGGCTCACCCAAGAGCGAGTCATTTTTTGGCAAATTCCCCAAGCAGTATGAAATTTTTAGGCGATATGGGTATCTCTCCCCGCACAGATGTTTCAATTCGATTCAGGTACTTACCGATCTAATTATGAACATCAAAAAAGGCGATCGCCATGCTGATACGAGCAAATTAGAAAAGGCGATCGACGCTTTAGTTTATCAACTTTATAGATTGACAGAAGAAGAGATTAAAATAGTAGAAGGAGAAAAGTGACAAGGAAAAAGTAGAAAGGAAAAAGGAAAAAATCAGAGTAACTTTATAAATATCCAATTCAAAAAACTATGACACTTAAAGAACTAGAACCTCAACTACTCGCACTCTCACCCACAGAAAAATCTCAAGCAATTCAACTAATCCTTAATAGCCTATTAAATAGTTGGCACGGCATTGAGAAAACATTAAACGTATGTGGCGGCGATGCTTGTATTCGTAACACCAGAATCCCAGTCTGGCTATTAGTCAGCTACCAACAACAAGGACTTAGCGACGCAAAAATATTAGAAGCATATCCAGCCCTAAACGCTGTTGATCTAGCAAATGCTTGGATATACGCCGAAAGCCATCCCCAAGAAATTGCCAATGCTATCCTTGAAAACGAGGCAGATTAGGCAATGGTCAAACTCTATGCAGATGAGCAATTTCCATTGCCCGTTGTCAAAATTTTGCGTACATTAGGATACGACATTTTGACCGTACAAGATGCAGGAAAAGCAGAACAAAAAATCCCCGATCCTGAAGTCCTGCACTATGCCATTAGCCTCAATCGAGCCGTCTTAACCATGAATCGCCGTGATTTTATTCGTTTACACGCACAAACACCTCAACATAAAGGCATCGTGATTTGTCGAAGTAGCGCCAACTGGGAAAAAATCGCCCAAGCTATACATAATTATCTCTCTCGATTTGAGACTATAGAAAAACAAATCATTAGAATCAAATTACCATCGGTGTAAAATTCTCACTACTAAAAAAGGCGATCGCCATGCAGATACAAGCGAATTAGAAAAGGCGATCAATCGCTTAGTTTACAAACTCTATCAACTCACCTATGACGAAGTAAAAATCATCGATCCAGAATTTGAACTAACAGAACTAGAATACACAGCAATTACAATAGAGTAGAAATTATGACACAACAACTATCACCAATCTTACAAAACTTACGACATCAGATGGAAATACTCTATCAAGACAGATTAGATAGTCTAATCTTGTTTGGTTCGCAAGCTAGAGGAGATGCAAACATAGATTCAGACATTGATATTTTAATCGTGTTAAAAGATGAAATCGACTCATGGACGGAAATAAAAAGAACAGGAGGTATTATTTCGCAAATATGTCTAGACAATAGCATTCTAGTAAATAGCTTATTTGTATCTGTAAAACAGTTTATAAACCAAGATACAGCCCTATTCCGCAATATTAAAAAAGAGGGAAAATATATATGACAGATGAACAAGAACAGCTAATTGCAAAAGCCAGTAACAGTATAAAAGCTGCCCAAATATTATTCAATGAAGAAATTTATGACGTTTCGACATCTAGAGCTTACTATGCCATGTTTTATCTTGCCGAAGCATTTTTAATTAGTGAAGGATTATCATTCTCTAAACATTCAGCAGTCATCAGTAAATTTGGACAAACATTTGCCAAGACAAATCGCTTACCATCCGAATATCATCGATATCTAATCGAAGCAGAACAAGCCCGCATTAGATCTGACTATGACTCAGCCTTTAATCCAACGGAAGTCGAAGCAAAAGAGAATATAGAAAGAGCAATTATGTTTTTAGAATTAGCAAATCAATATTTAAAATAGAAAGAGGTTAAAATAGTAGAAGGAGAGAGGTGACA
>DCSN01000101.1:16565-25913 GCA_002325645.1 Pseudanabaena sp. UBA1465 | reverse complement strand
CGAAGTAAGCAAGGAGATGTAGCCGCTTATCGCCGTGGACAAAACCTGTATGCTAAGAATACCGAAGGATTGCAACGAGCAGTCACGGTGCAACGCTTAGTTCACAACTGGGTAAGACCTCATGTGGGCTTAGGAAAGAACAAGACTCCATCTATGGCGATCGGACTATATTACCGACCGATTTCTATGCTGGAGTTGCTATCACTGCGCGGGTTTCATTCCCTCACGATTTAACTGACCAGTGCCAGCTATAACTGATTTGCTCATTGGATTCCAGACACCTTGATGAGAGATCTTTACTCTTAGAATTTATCAATTAATTAAAGCAGCTAATTAGCCAATTGTCAAACTATGCACTTAGCTATGTTAAAATAAAAACAATCCATTTATTGCTAAGTTAAAAATGGCGCAAACACAGAGAAAGCCTGTATATGTTTTGCCAGAACATCATGACATTCTAAGACGCATTGCCTATGAGCAGCGTTGTAATCTATCGGATGTTTTGGATGCTGTGCTAGAAAATGCTGATTGGGAAGTAATTGAAAGTAAGGCTAAAGATAAGCCTTTGCAAAGAGCTAATCAAAGAGACCGTTCCTATATTGGTGTCAAAGGATAAATTATGAAAAGACTAGAAGTTGAAACAAGAACAATTTTACTAGCTTTGACAGGCTCTAGGCTATATAGGGTTCACAATGAGAATAGCGACTATGACTACAAAGGAATCTGCATTCCCACGTTGCCTTATTTTATTGGCACACAGAACTTTGAGCAATTAGATAGTTTCTCTGACCCAAATTGTCTGTATGCGGACTTGACCGATACCGATAGTAATATCTATAACATCAAAAAGTTTTGTCATTTGGCGACACTCAACAATCCGAATATTCTTGAATTGTTATGGATAGATAGAAGTGAATATCTGTTACTAACCAAATTCGGTGAATCTTTAATTGAAATCCGTGATGCTTTTTTAAGTCAAAAAGTTTTCTATAGCTATTCTGGCTATGCTCACGCCCAAATTAGAAAGGTGCAGACCCACAGAAAATGGTTATTGCGGTACAAGGAAGACCCAGATTTTTTCTCGTTGCCACCAAACCCCAAAGACTACGGACTAGAGGAAAATCCCTTACGCAAAGAACAGTTAAATGCTTTTCTTGAATTTCTCTATATTTTAATTAAGGATGCTAGCCAATATAGCGAAGTGGCTACCGAATTATTAACTCATGTTGATTATAAGGGTTTACTCAAGCAATATCCATTAGCGGAAGAACTACTTCCCGCAGTACAGTACTACACAAGGTCAACCAATGAATTTATTACCTTGCTACACAATACTCAAACCTATCGGCAAGCACTGCAAGAGTATGAAGCTTTCCAGTCATGGCGCAAAAATCGTAATTCCAAACGTGCCGAAATTGAGGAGAAGGTGGGATATGACAGTAAGCATTCTGGGCATTGCTATCGCCTCCTCAAATCTGGGATTGAGATTTTGAATGGAGATGGCGTGATTCCTAACCGAGAAATCACAGGTGATGCTCAATTTATCCGTCAAATCCGTAACGGCGAAGTACCCTATGACACCCTTATCGCTGAGGTCAGTAAGCTAGAGCAGGAGATGGAATCAGCGATGAAAAATACCAAACTCCCTAAATATCCCGACCAAAAGCTGATCGAAGCAAAGCAAATTGAGATTATTAAGGAGTATCTTAATTTTTAACTACTTTGTTTGGTAGTGCGGCTGCGCCGCGCTACCGAAAATCTGGTTCTTTGCAACACAGCCTAAAGTTGTGGGAATTAAACGTAGGATGGGTTAGCGATCGCGTAACCCATCATTGTTGACTAATTGCTGGCGACTAATTGATGCGTTACGTTGCACTAACGCATCCTACATTTAAAGATATTTTAAAGAGATTTTTTATGAGCATATTAATTAGACAAAGCACGATTATTCTGCCCGATCGCCAAACGTTAATAGGCGATGTCTATATTCAGCATGGCAAGATTGCGGCGATCGCCCCTTCCCTCGATCGCACTGAGCTAAGTGGTGATGATCAGCCTTTAGAAATCATCGAAGCACAGGGTTTGACTTTGCTAGCGGGAGTAATTGATCCACAGGTGCATTTTCGGGAACCAGGGTTAGAGCATAAAGAGGATTTGCGATCGGCGAGTCATGCTTGCGCTAAGGGTGGGGTGACTAGCTTTTTAGAAATGCCGAATACAAGACCACTCACGATTACCCAAGCGGCGTTAGATGACAAGCTCAGTCGGGCGGCTAGTAAGTGCGTAGTAAATTACGGCTTTTTTATTGGGGCAACGGCTGAGGTTTTACCCGATTTGCTCACCGCCAATCCCACCTGTGGCATCAAAATTTTTATGGGATCGATGCATGGGGCTTTGCTGATTGATCAAGAGGAAGTTTTAGATCGGATTTTTTCGCAGGGCGATCGCCTAATCGCTGTTCATGCTGAGGATCAGGCGCGAATTGCTCAACGGCGGATCGAATTTGCGGATAGTAAAGCTCCCGCCAAACATTCACTCATCCAAGACAATCAAGCGGCGCTCAATGCCACCCAACTAGCGGTGAAGCTTTCTAAGAAACATCAAAGACGATTACATATCTTGCATATGTCCACAGGTGAAGAAGCGGAATTTTTGCGCCAAGATAAACCAGAATGGGTGACAGCCGAAGTGACACCACAGCATTTATTGATGAATATAGGAGCCTATGAGAAAATCGGCTCCCTAGCGCAAATGAATCCGCCCTTGCGATCGCCTCGCGATCAAGAAATTCTCTGGCAGGCTCTGTTAGATGGCGTAATCGACTTTATTGCGACTGATCATGCACCGCACACCTTAGCAGAGAAAGGACTAGCCGCCAGTGAAGATATTCAAGCCAACCAGCCTGAAAAATCTTCTAAAGATACAGTACTGCTAGAACCAGCTAATGTGCCATCGGGAATGCCAGGGGTAGAAACTTCATTAGCATTAATGTTGACGGAAGCGATGAAAGGACGTTGCACTGTGCATCAGGTGAGCCAATGGATGAGCCGCAATGTCGCTAAAGCCTACAAGATTGCCAATAAAGGCGAGATTAGGGTTGGTTGGGATGCGGACTTGGTACTAGTTGACCTCCATAACTATAAACCTGTGCGAAATGAAGATTTATTGACCAAATGTGGGTGGAGTTCCTTTGCAGGTTGGGAGCTTACGGGCTGGGCTGTGATCACGATTGTCGGTGGTCAAGTGGTGTATGCTAATGGCAAAGTTAATCCTGATGTGCGTGGTCAAGCCTTGCAGTTTGGCTAGATTAACGACAGAATGAAATTAAATAGACTTAAAAAATTAAAAACCTTGCATTGCAAGGTTTTTAATTGTCTGGGTTTGATAAGAGCGAACACTTAACATTTATGTTTCTTTTTCAAAAGTTGTCGATTAGGGTATCAATACTATTGCCATTGATGGCGATCGCGCTGGGACTATTTACAGCCTGTAGTAACTCCAACACTAGTAGTAACTCTAATACTCCAACTAGTACCACCAAAACTTCGCCGACTAGTGTTACCAATGGTGTTCCCAAAACAGAACCTAGTCCAAACCCAAGCTCAACCCAGATAGCTACACCTAGTCCTGCGATTGATTTTAGTAAGTTACCTGAACTAGAGATCGGTGAACTCGAACTATATAAACATCGCTCGGGGCTTTTAGAAATGAGTGTGCCGAAGGGTTGGCAGGTGATTGATAATAGCCAACCCAGTGAAATTCTTGTTACTTGGAATGAAAAAGCGGGACGCGCCACTATTTCTGTAAATATTTTTGTGCCACCCAGTGAAATCCCTGAAAATCGACTAAGTGATGTTTTTCAGGTAATTATCAAAGGAATGTATGGCAATCAGGCTGATTTTGCTATGCGATCGCCTGTACTTGAAGAAACAGGTAATATCGTGATTGAGTGGACATCAACTCAGACCATTGGCAATCAAAAAATCAAGTTTCAAGCCACTAGCAAATTACAGCGTTTAAATAACAAATTTGCAATTTTAACTTTTGGGGCGATCGAGCCAAAATTTACAGCAACGAAGGACTCTTTCGCTAAAATAGCCAATAGTCAAATTATTAATGCCAGTCTCGCTATCCCTTAGATCTTTTTTTAGAGAGCGCCCCCTTGGGGCGCTCTCTAAAAAAGGTAGAATTCATGTTAAAAAAAATAAATGAAAAACACTAACTTTATCGTTTCTGCCTTTGGCGCGATCGCCTTTTTCGGCAGTCTGCTTGGAAGCTGCACACCTAACGCTCCTGAAAGCAAGACTAGCACCACCAGTCCCACTGCCTCGGCTACGGCTAAAGCTCCCGATGCTAAAGTCGTTGCGACTAAAACTGACGATGCAACAAAATCTGATACGCGCATCATTAAGGTCAAAATCGATGGATTAGAAACCTATAAACACCCATCTGGACTATTCCAAATAGATGCTCCTAAAGGTTGGACTCCCAAAGAAAACAAGAAGCCGAATGAGATCATTGTTTTATGGTTTGACCCTAGCAAAAATGCGTTGCTTACGGTTGATGTGTTCAAAGCGCCATCGGAAACCACAACGGAACAATTGACCACCCTGTTGGAAACCTTTCTCAAGTCAACCTTTGGCTCTAGAGCAGGATTTATTGCTGAAAAGCCGATCCAACAAAAGGATGGCAGTGTGCAGATTGTGTGGAGCTATGATGAATCCGTCAAAAATATTACTGCCAAAATCCAAGGCAATAGTTTTATTAGCCGTAGCGGTGACAAAATTTCCCTAATTACGACTGGCGGCGTTGCTGATCAGATTCCTGCATTAAAAGATTCCTTCGATCGCGTGGTCAATAGTTATAAAGTCGATCCCGCGATCGCAATTCCTTAAAAAGTGTTTATATACGAACATCATTAAATCTATGCAACTAGCGATCGCGATTATTGACGCATTTACTAATCAAACCTTTCATGGCAATCCTGCGGCAACAGCGCTAGTATCAGAATTTCCTGAAGATGCCAAAATGCAGCAAATTGCGGCGGAAATGAATCTATCAGAAACTGCTTTTGTAAAACCTTTAGGCACAAATCATTTTCAGTTGCGCTGGTTTACGCCAAAGCAAGAAGTTCCTCTCTGCGGTCATGCCACCCTCGCTATGGCGCATTATTTGCGCGAGATCAAAGCGATCGCCACCGATGCCCCACTAACTTTCACAACCCTAAGCGGCGATCTGATCATTAGCTTTGAAAATCATTTAATTGTGATGGATTTCCCTGCGGCTTTTTATCACAAATGCACAGAGCGATCGCAACAGGTATTAGCCGATATTTTTGGCGATCGCCCCTATGAATGTCTGGGGCAAAGCGAAGATTATATAGCCGTTGTTTTAGAGTCCCAGTCAGCCGTTCAAAATTTTCAACCTCCCTACGATCGCATTGCTCAGTTAGATGGCTTTGGATTTATTATTACGGCGATCGCCGATGTAAATCAGCCCTATGATTTTGTATCGCGATTTTTTGCCCCCAAAGCAGGCATTCTCGAAGATCCCGTGACTGGCTCCGCCCATTGCAGCCTCACCCCCTGCTGGTCAAAGCGTCTTGGTAAAACCACCCTCAACGCCAAACAGTTATCGCCAAGGACAGGGAATCTTGAAGTCAGCGATCGCCAATCTAGGGTTTTATTGAAAGGTGAAGCTGTGACCTTCTTGCAGGGGCAAATTGCGCTATAGCGATCTTTTGGGTTTTGTAGCGCGGCGAAGCCGCGCTACAAAAGATCATGCTAAATATCGTCATACAAAGTCCCTACAAGGGGTAAAAACACCTTAACTGTAGTTTGTTCATAGGGAATACTCTCAATTTCTAATCTACCTCGATGTAGTTCCGCAAGACGCTTGGCGATCGCCAAACCCAGCCCCGTCCCCTGCTGAATATATAACTTTTTCTCAAACTTCATATACGCCCCAAAATTAGCCACCTGCTCAGGTTCAATCCCCTGTCCGCGATCGGTCACAGATAAACAATACTCCTGCGCCTCCGTACGTCCTAACACATCGACAGGAGTACCTTCAGAAGAAAACTTGAACGCATTATCAATAATTTCCTTAGCAATCACATTCAAATAAGAATCGGAGATCTGAATACCTGCATCCTTAATCTCAGCATTCAAATCAGAATTCCGATTATAGTTTTCAGCAATTTTCTTTGCACAACTAGAAATTTCGATATCCACAAAAGTAGTCTTACTATTACGAATTTGATTAAGCCACTCAGCGTCATTCTCAGTTGACTCTAACTCCGCATATAGCAGAAACTTTTTCACCATTTCATGCATATTTCGCCCTGCTTTGCGAATTCGCTTACCAATATCAGGGACTTCATGGGCTTCCATAGCATGATAATTTTTGACCAAAATATCCGCCAAACCCATCACTTCGATCGCAGGAAATAGTAGTTGATGTGGCAATGACTTAGAAATATTGCCGCGTAAATTGTCTAATTCTTGTTTGTAATAGGTATTGATTATTTCTTGCTTCTTAAACTGAGCATTGATTGCACCGAGCAATTCATCCCTAGTAAAAGGTTTAGTCAAATAATCATCGGAACCAAGTTCCATACCTTGGCGGAAATCAGTTTTGCCAGACTTAGCACTAAGAAATATAAAAGGAATTGCTGTAGTGGCAGGGTTATTTCGTAAGGCACTAATCACTCCATAGCCATCTATTTCAGGCATCATGATATCGCAGATAATCAAGCTAGGAATTTGCTGCTGAGCTATTTCCAGTCCATGACGACCATTATTAGCCGTGATCACCATATAGCCTTCAGCTTGCAACATTCTTGCTGTATTTTGCAAAACATTAGGATTATCTTCGATAAGGAGAATTTTTTTCATCGTTGGTTTATCAGGATCTTTAGTAATCATTATACCGATAGAAATCGTTAAATGTATTAGTAAGAAGAGAATGATGGTGCTTTGCGCCACCATTCTCTTCTTGATGTTTGATTGTGTGGTGCATCTATCTTTTTTATAATTTAAAATGATTATTTAAACAATCATAAAGTGGCAAAACAACTGCAAACTCTGTACCAATATTTAATTGGCTTTGGACAGATATAGAACCATTATGGATGTCCACACAATTTTTTACAATCGATAGTCCTAAACCAGTTCCGGGTAATATACCTACATTTTTACCACGATGAAATGCACTAAATAAATGCGCTAGATCTTCTTCGGGAATACCAATACCATGATCAACAACTATAAAGGTTACATTTTGCTGATCCACAATAATTTTTATGTCAATATCCCTATTTTTAGGAGAGTATTTAATGGCATTAGTCAGCAAATTGGATAAAATTTGGCGTAGTAACTTTTCATCCATTTTTACAACTAATTCTGGGATTTCATTTTGGAGATGTAAATTATCAATGGATATATTATTTAACAAGTCTTGAAAAAATGAATGTAGATTGTAGTTTTGACCAAAGGTTTTTTGCATTTGGCGTAATAGTTGACCACAAAACTTCAAAAGATCGAATTCAGTTAAATTCAGTTTAGATTTATTAGAGTTAGTCCGACTAAGAAATAGGACATCTTCCATTAATGCGGTCATATGCTTAACTTCAGATTGAATTTGATGTAATTGCTCAGTTTTTTCTTCCTTCGTCCATTCGTAATATTCGAGTAATTCTGATGCGCTTTGAATAGTGGTAAGAGGTGTCCGAAACTCATGGGAAACTACGGAAATAAAGTTGGTTTTCATTTCACTAAGTTCACGTTCTTGTCTAAGCGATCGCTCTAATACGGTCGCCGACAATTGCAATTGTTCATTTTGTTCTTGCAATTTCCTTTGTAATGAACATAGTCGTAAATGAGTTTCAATTCTGGCTAATACTTCAATCAATTGAAAGGGTTTACTGATGTAATCTACACCCCCCACAGAAAAAGCTTCTACTTTTTCGGATGGCTCTTCTATAGAACTAATAAAGATGATCGGGATTGCTTGAGTTTTCGGATTTGCTTTTAATATTTTACAAACTTCATACCCATCAATATCAGGCATCCGAATATCCAGTAAAATGATATCTGGTATTTGTTTAGTGGCTTTATCTAATGCTTCTGTGCCATTTGTCGCCTGTTCAACTTGATAGCCTTGCTTAATTAGCATTAGTGATAAAAGTTGAATATTATACATCGTGTCATCAACTATCAAGACAGATGCATTATTAATTGGCTTCTCTATTACCATTCCTGTGTTGGGATTAGTCATAACAAATTCTTTTTAATACTTCTTTTAATACTTTTTTAATACTTTTTTAATACTTTTTCAATACTTCTAATAAGTAGCTGGGCGGAATTAAATATAAAATCCTAAAACTTGTGGCGATCGCCACAGGTTTTAGATCTGGTTTTTAATTATGCCCGATTACTTATAATACTCTGTGGAATTTCTTAAAACCCAGATAAATTTCTAAAAAGCTTGCTTTGTAATTTTTTAGAGAATTTATCTATAATACTCAAAACCTAAATAGGCTGTATGCGCTTTTCAATAATTCTTCCCTGTGTCAATGAAATTAGACATGGTTATCTAGAAAATATTCTAACTAACTTGATTTCGCAAAAGGGAAATAAAGAAATCATTGTGGTGGTAAGTCCTAGCAATGATCGTACGGAGCAAGTTTTAGAGGAGTATGCGGCTCGATGTTCGGAAATTCAAGTGGTGCGATCGCTTGCCCAAAATCGCGCCCAACGCCTCAATGAAGGAATTGCCGTTAGTTCAGGCGAAATTGTTTTATTACACCATCCCGCCACGCTGTTGCCCGATCGCATTGCTTTAGATCTAATCGATCAGGCTTTGATCTCAGAATATCACTCAGAATATCACTCAGAATATGATTGGGGCGCATTTCAGCATAGCTTTGATCTTGTCCACTGGTTATTGCGCTTTACGTCTTGGTATTCCGATAATGTCAGGGTGCGGCAAAAAGCGATCGTTTACTTCGATCATTGCCCCTTTATTAAGCGCCAAGTTCTCACAAAAATTGGTAATGTCCCCGATCTAGATATTTTTGAAGATACGGTCTTAAGCGATCGCCTCCGTCAATTTTCGCCACCAGTACTTGCTCAAGGAAAAGTGATTACTTCAGCCAGAAGATTTCGCCAAAGGGGAATCTACCGTCATGCTATGCTCAACCAATTGTTAAAAATATGCTATCACTTTCGCATTGATCCCCAATGGCTCAATCGGTTGTATGAACAAAAGGCTAGTATTAACGTCAGGTACAAATAATATAGATATAGCCTATTGAGGCTGTGACTAGTACAGAAATATTTTTAAAAG
>DCSN01000101.1:12847-16495 GCA_002325645.1 Pseudanabaena sp. UBA1465 | reverse complement strand
GTAAGCGCAAAGCGCTGTAATTAGAGTTTTTCATGAGGAGTTAGCAAGGGTGATTGGTTCTCATCGTTTTCGCAAAGGTCAAGATCCAAGTACATACAAGCGATCGCTACCTAAAAATTTAAGATCAACTTCTTGGCAATCATTTCTGTATCGTGGCGGCGATGTCATCTTTGCTACTTGGGTGGGATTGATTTGTGCTGTGCCACCTTGCTATATGCAAACGGATTTTCAATCACCTGTCGAAGCGGCGGAATTAAAACTTGCCCAAGCAGTCGTCCCCATTCCTCCGCACGCAGTTAACCCCCTCAACCCTGATGTTCCCGATGATTTGTTAGAGAGCGATCGCCCCAACCTCCTACAAGCGATCGACCATAGCATTCAATATATCCGCACCCCCTCAGCAGCAAGTCGTTATCCCATAGCAGGAATTAGTCGTGATCTGATGGAGCGCAGTTTGTTGCGGTTTCGTCGTCTTGTCCAAGTGTCACGCACTGCCAAGGATTTGCAGCAAGCCGTTAATCGTGAATTTGATCTATATCGTTCTGTGGGGCGTGATGGTACGGGGGCAGTCCAGTTTACAGGCTATTACGAACCCGTATATAAGGCGAGTCGGACTCGCACTGGAGAATTTCAATATCCTCTCTATCGTTTACCCGCCGACTTTAATCAATGGCGATCGCCGCATCCGACCCGCGCCATGCTCGAAGGTAGCAAGCAATTAGCAGGTTTGGAAATTGCATGGCTCAGCGATCGCTTCCAAGCTTTTTTAGTCCATGTCCAAGGCTCGGCAAGGTTTGAATTACCCGATGGCAATTTATTAACGGTCGGCTATGCAGGCAAAACCGATCAACCCTATCGCTCAGTGGGAGCCGAGCTAGTTAGAGATGGCAAAATGCGTCTCGAAGATGTCACCCTCCAAACCCTGATCGAATATTTCAAAAAAAATCCCCAAGATTTAAATACCTATCTCAACCGCAATCCTAGTTTTGTCTTTTTCCGTGAAACCAACGGTAGACCTGCGACGGGTAGTATCGGTCTGCCTGTGAGTGCAGAGCGATCGATCGCTACGGACAAAAAAATCTTCCCCTCTGGCGGTATTGCCCTCATTCGCACCGAAATCCCCTTTGAGAACCCTACTACAGGCAAGTTAGAACTACATCAAGTGCAACGCTTTGTCCTTGATCAAGATACTGGCGGCGCAATTAAGGGCGCGGGGCGTGTAGATATTTTTATGGGAACAGGCGATCGCGCCAAGCAACGGGCTGGGTTAATCAAAGGTGATGGTGAGTTGTATTATCTGGTATTAAAAAAGTAATATAGGGGGGGCTTTGCACTGCCTATATTACTTTTTTTCTGTAACAATTCAAAAATAATTAGCAAGGTAGAAAAAGCAATGCCGATTAATAATCCTTTTACAATTAGAATGCAAATTGCGCGGATGTTTGAGCAAGGGCAATCTCTATTTGCTGAAATCAAAGTCCAAGACTGGCTCAAGGAGCGCAATCAAAATCCTAAAGATTATCTAATTCGTTTTCGTCAAACAATGGCTCCCGTCGGTTCCAATTCTTCCGTGAATATAGAGATTGAACTCTTTCGTAAAGATGGTCAACCCGTTGATGAATGGCTATTACAAGAACTCAATCGCCAAAATTAATCTATATTAATCTATATTAATCTATATTAATCCTGAGCTTATCGGCGGATTTGATTGAGAGGCGCTCTATTTTCCATAGAACATTTAGCATCATGGAATTGATTTACATCGGGAGCGCGACCATACAGCGCAAAGCGCTGTATGATTGTTCATTTAATCCTAAACTTCCCTACCTTGGCGACATATCTCTAAGCGATAGAAAACTATATCCACTAAATTAAATCCTTCCCAAAACAACAAGCTCGGTAAATGTCCACGCGGAGCCGCGATCGCAAAGGTCAAGTTCTCATACTTACGCCAGATTTTTGGCGCAAAGCCAAGATTTAACCAACGGGATTTACGCCATCCGACGCGATCGCTGAACTTCTCATAGGTATTCGCAAATTGCCAATAGATATTTTCTTCATAGATTAATTTTCCACCTAAACTTTTCCAAATTTGCTTTTGAGCGCTCCAGCCAAAATGATTATTACTACATTCCATCCATGCTTGATTGATCGCGATCCAAACCTCACAGGCAATATGATCGATATCATCGGCAGTCAGTTCCGCTATTTTATTTCTATTGGCAAGTTCCAAAATAATCTTATTCGTAAGGCGATCGCCTTCTTGCCATTGACCTAAACTCAATAATTCTTGAAGTTGCTTAATTTGAGGATAATAATTAGGCTGTGGCGTAATCGCAATAGTCAAGGGAAGATTTACCAAAGAATTCAAATCTCGCAGCACCTCATCAGCAGAACGATAACGATTGGCAATAGCTCTGGCTAAGAGGCGATCGAGAATATTTGCTAAATGACTAGAAATAGAGGTTGGCAGCTTCTCTCGCCAAATCCAGCGATCGCTGGTGTCATCATACAAATCAAAGGGCGAAATCCCCGTTAATAAATGGATGCAAGTTACTCCCAAACTATAAAGATCACTTTGAGGGACAGCCTTTCCCCGCGCTTGTTCAGGGGCGATATATTCCGCACTCCCGATCAAAGTCCCTGTAAGATTAGCGGTATCCGTAGTAAAGGCTTTAGCCGCCCCAAAATCAACTAGGACAAGACTAGGGATTGGTAATTCGTAATTTAGCTTTTCCGTTTTCCTGATAATGTTGTCTGGCTTAATATCGCGATGGATGACTTGGCGATCGTGGATGAATTGGAGAACGGGCAGAATATCTTCTAGTAATTGATAAATCTTGGCTTCGCTAAAAACACCTTGACTCTGCAACTCGTTATAAAGGTTTTCACCTTCGATGAGTTCCTGCACTAGATATAGACATCCCTCTTCTTCAAAATAGGCAATCAATTCAGGAATCTGCGGATGCGAACCAAGATCTTTCAGTCGAGCCGCTTCACTTTCAAAAAGAGCGATCGCTTTTTCCATTAATTGCGGTTCTCGAAATTGTGGTAAAAATTGTTTGATCGCGCAGGGCTGCCCCAACCGTCCGCGATCGACTGCTCGAAAAGTTCGCCCCATGCCGCCCTGTCCAATTAAAGCGATCGCCTCATACAAACCCTTAAGTTGCAAGTTTTTACCACAATTCATGCAAAATCTACATCCTTCAGGATTGTTCGGCTTCTGACAGATAGGGTTAAGGCAATAGGGCATATTTCCGATGATAGATTTACATTTGCTTATAGAAAATGTAAAGTTTAGTTAACTAATATAAAGTTAAAATCCACCAAATCCCTGTAGGAGAGCAATTCATATGGTATCTACATCAACCAAGACCTCAATCGACGATAACGGCAATTCTAAAGCAGTTACCCAAGTCGGGCTTAATGTAAATCCTACAGGGGCAGGTGTATTTGGTTTCAGTAACTTTGCCGAAACTTGGAACGGACGCATGGCGATGATCGGCTTAGTCGCTGGGTTTACTAATGAAGTGATTACAGGCAAAGGTATTCTCGCTCAAGTCGGCATTACAGGCGGCATCAGTGTTTTGTTTACTCTATTTTTTACTGGTTTCACCATTGCGACATTGCTAGGCTACTACGCAGTCA
>DCSN01000101.1:6842-12735 GCA_002325645.1 Pseudanabaena sp. UBA1465 | reverse complement strand
AATAAAACCCACAAAAAAAATTGGCGCTCTGCGCCAATTTTTTTGTGGGTTTTTATTGGTATAATTTTGAAAACGATTATCATTTTTTGAGCAGCTTATGCTTGAAGTGCAAATGCTTGAAGTGCAAAACCTATCTGTGAGCTATCGCGAAGTTACCGCTTTGTCGAATATTTCCTTTAGCCTTAGTTCTGGTTCATTGGTGGGATTGATCGGCGCTAATGGCGCAGGCAAAAGCACATTACTCAAAGCCATGCTCGAATTGATTCCCGCCCAAAGTGGTCAAATCTTTTACGATGGACAACCTTTAAAAAAGCAACGCCATAAAGTTGCCTATCTGCCACAGCGATCGCAAATTGATTGGGACTATCCTGTGACCGTGTGGAATGTGGTAATGATGGCGCGGACGATGCACAGTGGTTGGTTTGCTAGAACGAGCCGCCAATCTAAGGAAATTGTCCGATCAGCCCTAGAACGGGTTGAACTTTATGATTTACGCGATCGCCCGATTAAAAATCTTTCAGGTGGACAGCAGCAACGGGTCTTTCTAGCGCGAGCCTTGGCGCAGCAGGCAGATATTTTGTTATTAGATGAACCAATGACCGCCGTTGATAAAAAGACGGAGGCGCTAATGTGGCAAATCTATAATGAACTAAGACAGGATGGCAAAACCTTATTAATTAGTTGCCATGAATGGGGCGATACCCTCGATCGCTACGATCAGTTATTACTGCTCAACCGCCACTTAGTCGCCAGTGGTACACCGCGTCAAGTCTTAACTGCCGCCAATATTCAGAGTGCCTATGGTGCATCCCTTGAGCAAATTGAGAATCGCGGGGATCGCGATCGTGCTGAAGAACTATTATTTTGCTAAATAAAGAGTGCTTTGCGCCCTTTATTTAGCTTGCACACTTAGATAATTAAATGCTCCAAATCACCAAACATACTGCGATCGCCCTCGAAGAAATTAGCATTACTGCCATCCGATCGCAGGGTGCTGGTGGACAAAATGTAAATAAAGTCTCAACCGCAATCCATCTACGTTTTGATATTAATGCTTCGTCACTATCGCCTATTTATAAAGAGCGATTACTAAATCTAAGCGATCGGCGCATCACCAAAGATGGCGTAATCGTGATTAAAGCTCAACAACATCGCACCCAAGACCAAAATCGGGAAGATGCCCTCAAACGGCTTCAGGGCTTAATTCAAAGTATAACTATCGTTATGCCAAAGCGAAAACCGACTAAACCCTCACGCAGCGCTCAAAATAGACGCATTGACAATAAAACTAAGCGCGGCGAAATCAAAGCCTTAAGAGGCAATGTTCACGATCTATAGCTGAAGCTTAAATAGCGTGAGTTCGGCACAAGCCATGAGATCAATCTCATGGCTCAAAGCTAAAACCCCTTGAAACGGGTTAAGGGACTTGCGAGAAAATAAAATACCAATCCAGATTTTCCAGAAGTCGGTGGGACGGCTTCGCCGCCTCACCGACTTCTGGTTTTATATTTGGTACTTTATTAAGTCGCAAGTCCCTAAGCGTTGTTTGGGGAAATATTTCAGTCAGTTTTAACTGACTTTAGCTTTGCAGCCCAGAACTTGAGTTCTTGGTTAGTTTGGCTTTTAGGAAAAAAGCTTAACCCGAACCGACGTTATTATTTTTGTAATCCTAAAGGAAAACATAGGATATTGCGTGAATACTGAATGTATTGGCTAGAATCTACCTAGCGTTCAACAACCGAGCCTGTGGTACAAATACTCGAAAATCCCTTACGGGTTGGTTTACAGCAAGAAAGAACCCCTGAACCATTGATCCTTGTTATCTTTGGTGCATCAGGCGATTTAACCATCCGAAAGCTTGTTCCAGCAATCTACCATCTCAAACAGCAGCGTCGTCTGCCCCCCGAACTCACGATCGTTGGTGTCGCGAGAAGACCTTGGAGTCATGATTATTTTCGTGAGCAAATGCGCGAGGGGGTAGAAAAGTTCTCCGTCGGCATTGGGGCGGAAGCAGTTTGGCAAGATTTTGCTGAAGGCTTGTACTATCAATCACTGGATATGAGCAATCTTGAGGATTATCAAAAACTCGATGAATTTCTCAATCAACTAGACAAAGAAAGAGGTACTCGCGGTAATCGCGTCTTTTACTTAGCAGTTTCACCCAATTACTTTACCGATGCGATCGAAAAGCTGGGTGAGGCGGGAATGATCAAAAACGCTCAGAAAACTAGAGTAGTAATTGAGAAACCCTTCGGCAGAGATTTATCTTCCTGTCAAGATCTCAATCGGGTCGTCCAAAAAGCTTGCGATGAAAAGCAAATCTATCGGATTGACCATTATCTAGGCAAAGAAACTGTGCAAAACCTGCTAGTTCTAAGATTCGCCAATGCCATCTTTGAACCACTATGGAATCGTCAGTTTATCGATCATGTGCAGATTACGGTTGCCGAAACCGTTGGTGTCGAAGATCGGGCGGGCTATTACGAAAACTCTGGGGCGCTCAGGGATATGCTGCAAAACCATTTGATGCAGCTTTTCTGTTTAACGGCGATGGAGCCGCCTAACTCGATGGATGCCGATTCTTTGCGGAATGAAAAGGTGAAGGTGATTCAAGCTACTCGCCTTGCTGATACTCGCAAATTAGGGCAATCGGCGGTGCGATCGCAATATAGCGCAGGGTGGATGAAAGGGCAGCAGGTGCAGGGTTATCGCGATGAACCAAATGTTAATCCTAACTCCCTTGTACCGACCTATGTTGCCATGAAATTTGAAGTCAATAATTGGCGTTGGCAAGGCGTACCATTCTATTTGCGAACTGGCAAACGCATGCCCAAAAAGGTGAGTGAAATCGCGATTCAGTTCCGTGATGTCCCCTATCTTCTATTTCAGTCCGCCGCCAAACAGGTTTCGCCCAATGTGCTAACCCTGCGGATTCAACCCAATGAGGGGATCGCCCTAAAATTTGAGGCAAAAATGCCAGGGGCTGATCTGCGATCGCGATCGGTCGAAATGGACTTCGGCTATGGCAAAACCTTCGGTATCGAAGGCTCCGATGCCTACGATCGCTTGTTGCTAGACTGTATGTTAGGAGATCAAACCCTATTTACACGCGGCGACGAAGTAGAAGCTGCTTGGAAAGTAGTCACACCCGCATTAACCGCTTGGGAACAACCCAATGATCCCAGTGTAGTTCCCCAATATGAGGCAGGCACTTGGGGACCAACGGAAGCAGAACAACTGATCGAACGTGATGGGCGACAGTGGCGACGACTTTGATCAATTACGAATTACGAATTACGAATTACGAATAATTAATTCGTAATTCGTAATTCATAACTCGTAATTCATAATTTGTAATCCCTAATCCCTAATTCCTAATCCCTATGAGTACGCAAACAACTCCCGTCGTATCTTTGCAAGCTCCCAAAGATGTATCGGTATCTCAAGTCGAAGCAGAGCTAAGCAAAATTTGGCAATCCTATGGTGAGAACTCGGCAGCTCGCGCCACTACCTTTAATCTGTTGGTGTATGAACCAGAAACCATCGGGGCAGCCTCGCGCATTGCTTCAGTGGAATCGATCGCCTCTCAAAGTCCCTGTCGGGTAATCGATCTCGTCACTCTTAATGAGGAAGATCAAGGCATATCGGCCCAAGTAGCGGCCTACTGCCCTATTCAAAAAACCCGTAGCTCTTTGATTTGCGGTGAATACATTACCCTGTCTGGGGCAAAGCGGGCTTTTGATCGAGTCCATAGCATTCTTCCAGAGTTACTCATCCCTGATTTGCCTGTCTTTCTTTGGTGGAAGGATAGTCCTGCGCCAAATACGAGAATGTTTGAGAAACTGGTCAATTTAAGCGATCGCTTAATTATGGACTCAGCAACATTTACCGATTCCGAGGCGGACTTGCTCAAAGTTCATAGCATGATCCAAGCCAGTACCCAAATCGCCGATCTCAATTGGCAAAGACTAGCCCCTTGGCAAGAACTCACTGCCCAAGCCTTTGACCAACCCGATCGCCGCGCCGCCGTTTGGGAAATCGATGGTATTACGATCGATTATGAGCGAGGCAACAGCACACAGGCGCTCATGTTTCTTGGTTGGATCGCCAGTCGTCTTGAATGGGAACCGATCGAACGCGAAATTGAAGGTGGTGATTATGACATTCAGCACATTATTTTTGAAGGACGTAACAATATCAGGGTCAAAGCTGAACTAGCGGCGATTCCCGTGGGCGATGCTGGAGAAGTAATTGGAGATTTGATTGGGTTGCGCTTGACTGCTTCTAATCAAAATACTGATGCTTGTAATGTGTTCTGCTCAGAGTCTACGGGCTGTATGCGGATGGAAGCTGGCGGCGGAGCACAAAACTATCGGGTGCATCAAGTGTCATCGCTATCGGAGCAAAGCGCCGACACTTTGCTAGGACAGCAGTTACAGCGCTGGGGGCGAGAAGTTCTTTTTGAAGAAAGTCTTGCACTTGTAGCAAAAATACTTGCTCCATAAAGCAGTAAAGGCTTGCTTTGCAAGCCTTTACTGCTTTATGCAAAAAAGGGATGCAACGCATCCCTTTTTTGGTTAAACGAAGAATAGTTAGATTAGGGCCATTTGGGGATTTCCATTGTGTGTTCCCACAGCCAGAATTTTGCCGCATCCATCAGGGCATCGCTTTGCAACCGCTTTGGATCTCGGAAGAAAGCCGAAGCAATTTTTTGATCTAAGATATGGGTTGCCAGTAATCTGAGGGCTTTTGGCTCATCGTCAAAAATCGACTCTGCATAAACGATTCTATCTTCTCGTGAAGCTCCAATACCCTGAAATTCGTTAAACATATGCTCGAAATATTGAGTGACAACCTCACCGCTTCGTGCTTGATGAACGCTACTAATTACTACATAGGGAGATTTCCATTTATCCTTTGATCGCAAATTTTTGATCTTCTCATTGAGCAATTTCAATTGTTCGACAGTTGCCGAATTTACACCAGCGATGATCTTAGGATTAACCAAGCGCACATAGTTGTTTAACTTTTCACCATTGATGTACCCTTCTTCCAAGGTTTGATTTATATATACTATCGAGTCTGCAAGCAGTGTTTTCTGGTTATCGACAATATTTGGATACCAATTTTGCTCATTCAGACTGATTAAGGTTTCTTGTAATAACTTGGATCGCTCTTTCAAAAAATCCCTGAGAGGCTCTGTGAGTTTCTGACCTTCATAAGCTTGTAATGTCGCATAAAGGGTTACGGGGTGATGCTCGATCGCCTTGAGTTGATGATAGAGAGGAGGGATAAATTCTTGTTCTTCTCTAATCCCGTCATGATATGCGATGAGTTTATTCATCGTAAAGAAAAGTACCGTAGGTCCTTCGGGTTTTCCGAAGGTAGCGGTGATTTGAGCAATTAGTTTGTCATAGTCTTCGTGAAACTTTTGGTTGATTTCTGCCAATATTCCACTTTTTGGTTCAAAGGCAAATTTTTTTTCTCCAGAGCCTTGGCTAAGGACTTCGGATAAGTTTTGATTGACCTCTACGGCTCTACCACTATTCAGAGCGAGTTCTTTGGCGATCGCATAACTTGGACTCGTCGCAAAAACAACGATAACAGCGAAGAATACCAAGCATGAGGTTGTCAAAAATTTGTGAATTAGAGAACGCCAAAATTGATTGGTTAACATCAGATTTTTTTACAAAAAACGGTAGTCCTAAATTAAGTGTAGTGGTTTTCATTTGACCGAGTGCATCCAAAACCTGAATTTTTATATGTTTCGGAGCGCTATATTTGCTCATACTCATTAGAGAACCGCTATAAGGATAGGCGGTGCGTCGTACCGCCTATCCTTATCTATTTACAGCAAAACTCGATCAAACCCGCCACAAGAAGGGTCGCAGGG
>DCSN01000101.1:2339-6771 GCA_002325645.1 Pseudanabaena sp. UBA1465 | reverse complement strand
TTTTATATTTTAATTTGTGGCGGGTTTGAAAACAAATTGCTGTAAATCCTTGTCTACGGCAATTACCGCTCAAACGAGCCACAAGAAAAATCTTGAAAGCGCTGCCTTGCAACACTTTCAAGATTTTTCTTGGTTTGGGTTTGAGCGCAAATCACTGTAGGACTACCCAAAAAGTTTAGCTTTCTCTAAAATTTTCAAGCAAGCGGAGTATATAGGTTTGTTTCCCCGCCTTTGGTCGGGAAACAAACCCGTACTTCACTAAACTGGAAAATGCTATATCTGGATTTTAAGAAGGCTTAAAAATGTGATATGTTCTCTACTTGAAAGTGTCACTAATTTGATTTTCTAAATCTTCCGTTGTTTCACGGGCAAGATTTTCTGTTGGGTCGCTTTCCCCACTAGGTTTATAGTTGGGATTAACAAAACTATTGTTCATTCCTTCTAAGGTTTTAGCTTTAAATTGTTTCTCTTTCCCAGCAGATTCTATTTGCTGATTACCTGTCAGTTTACCAAGAGCTTCTTGAGCTTTGCCCTTAATATTTTTGACTGCATTATCTTGACTTGTGATTGCGATATGCTGTGTTTGGCTGACGATTGGAGTTAATGCAATTGTAGCTAAGCCAGATCCCATTCCTACAACGGTAGTAGTTACAAAAAATATAGCTAAACTAAGGCTGATGAAAAGACTGTGAATTTGTTTAACTAAACCCATATTTTTCTTGCCAAATTAATATTAAAAAGTGAACTCGACGAATGCTAGAGCCTTTGCCATAGAGGTAATTTATAAATCACCTCTATGACTCCAAAGCTATTCGTCAATAGTATTTTTGATTTCATCTTTAACATCTTCAGCCGCGTGGCGGACTTTCGCCTCGACTTGTTTTGCCTTGCCTTCTACTTGATCTTTAGTATTGCCAGTGAGTTCGCCTACGGATTCTTGGATCTTACCTTCGACATTTTTTGCCGTGGCCTTAGCTCTATTTTCTAAACTCATGATGTATGCTCCTAATTAAAGTTGAGAAATATCCGACAAAGTTAAATTCACAACTTTGTACTCGTACAGTTACTATGGCAAACAGATATTTGACTTCCTGAATGAATTGATTAAGTTGATTGAATACGATACAAATCGTATCAAAGCTTAAAAGATGAGTGATGGCGCTTTGCACCGACAATCATCTTTTGAGCTTTATAATATTTTCCAGTCTAGTGAAGTATGGGTTTATTTCCCCGCATTCGGCGGGGAAATAAACCTATGTACCTCGCTTGCTTGAAAGGCGCTTTATATTTAATTACGTTCGACTACTTACTCATTCAATTTCTTTATAAAATGTGGATCTTCAGTATTGAGCAAATTATCCCAAAATGTAAAATAAAGACCATAGTGCCGATCATACTTAAGATGATGAATAGAATGATGATCGGGACCAATAAACCATTTACCTAGCCAATGATGGGGAAAGGCAATGGGAAGACGATCAATTCCTAAATGATTTAATACAGCCCAAATCGTCATTGTCGTTAGCACTGCAATTACAGTGATGAAGTGTAATGGCAGAATAAAAATGATACTAATGAGAAAGAATGAACTCACGATCGCCTCTAGCGGATCAAAGGCAAAAGAAGTCCAAGGCGTGGGATGGCGCGATCGATGATGTCCTTGATGCACCCAATTAAAAAGTGATGGATGATGAAATAAACGATGGGTAAAGTAAAAATAGGTATCCTGAAAAATCAGAACTGCGATATAGCTGAGGCCTAAATACCAAAGTCCATATAGTTGTGGATCGCTATATAAGCGCGTAATTCCCAGACTGTAGCTTGATAAAATTAAGGCTGAAGCGATCGCAAATATTGCCGCCGAAATTACTGAAAGTTTAATATCATTTTGAATTAATTTCCTATCAGAATTCTGTCTTAGATCAGGTTCTAATAATGACTGACGAAATGGCGCATAAAAAAATAGGTACATTCCCCCTGCCACTAGAAAATATCTAACGAGAATAATGACAAAGAAGGCAATACCATAAAAACCAAATGAGTGATCTAGCAATTTAGTCTCCTTGTCTCCTTACATCATCCTTGACTTGATTATACTCTGTTATAAAAAATGAATCTTACTAAGGACACCACAAGATAACTCAAGAGTGCATAGGCAATAATCGCAATTACAATATTTACATCAAAAATATTTGCACCTCCATCGGAAGTGGGACTAATGAATAAGGTGGAAAATGGTGCTATAAAGGGAGCCGATAGATTGTTAATCATTCGTGCAAACTCATTTTGAGAATTAGCGCCAAATAGACGAAGTACAAACCTTAGACCTAGCAAAATTTCCAGTAATCCTCCTAGCCAATAAATACTATTCACTATCCAGATATAGGTATTACTTCGCTGAGCAGTTCCTAAACGCTTCTCTTCTTGTCGAAGCCTAAAGGTTTCTTCATCCTGAATTAAGTCTTGCCGACGCTCTAAATTGTTATCATCACGCTGATTGTCATTCATTTTTAAATCCTAAATTAAATTCTTAAATAATAAACTGTAGCGTTTTTTTAGCAAGTGAAGTTCCCGCACTTCACTAGACTAGTAAATGTTATATCTTATAAAATGAGATATTTTGAGTCAGTTACCTTACAGTTTAATTAGTAGCTTCTTCAATCATTGAGATTCACATTCTACTGTTTAAAATCATGTTTGCTTATTGTATAAATCGTATAGTTTGTATTAGAACGATACAAATCATTACAATAAGAATCTAGCAAGTAGGTCAGCAAAAGAAAACTGCAATTGAACAGATCTCCGACTTTTTCTTTGCAGGCATAGATTAGTTTTGCTAGTCACAAAAAAAGTCGAGGATCTTGACCTCTACATCTTTAGTTTATTTGTGCTTAGCTACTTAATCTATTGAATTAAACTCGTGATAATGTTAGTAGTCATTGCCACAATATAGCGCTTTGCAAGCAATTGAGATACATAGAATTATTTCCCCATCTTTGGTAGGGAAATAATCCCGTACTTCACTAAATTGGTAGATGCTATAAAATATATAAAATATATAAAATATTTAGGTTTATTTTGATTATTGAAACCTATCTTGAAGAAAAAAAAGAACTCAAAGTATCCGTTCGTACGAGTCTCCGTGCATCCAGTATTGATGGTAGTTTATCGACGGTTTTTAGTAATATCACAGGGGGCGTTCTACTCAGTAGCTTTTTAATAGATTTAGGTGCAAATCCCTTTGAGATTGGTATGGCAGCATCTCTCCCCATGTTAGCAAGTCTCTTACAGCCTTTAGGAGCTTTATTATCTAATCGTTCTCGTAGTCGTCATGACTATGGAATCTGGACATTTTTGCCCTCGCGATTGCTTTGGCTAGTTCTACTTGTCGGTATTATTCTCAGAGGCACAAGTACTGATTTCTCTAGGGAATTAGTCTATTTGACATTAACTTTGGTGATCATTTCCAATATTTTAGCGGCGATGGGTAGTGCTTCTTGGATGAGTTGGCTGGCCGCTTTAGTTCCCGCAAAATTACGGGGACGATACTATAGTGTGCGGAGTATTGTTAGTAATATTACAGGCTTGCTCTGTTTACCGATCGCCAGTTTTATGATCACTAATTGGCAAGGCGGAAGCATAACAGGATATGGGCTGGTGCTGAGTATGGGCATCTTGGCAGGTGTGGCGAGTTTGACCTGTCAACACTTGATGATTGATATCAATCCTCAAAAATATCAAGCTAAATATCAAACTGAATCAGAAAAAGAACATGCTCAAACAAATCTATTTAATAATTTATCTAATAATCTGATTGCTCCATTTCAAGATCGTAACCTGATCTTTTTTCTAATTTATATTGCTATTTGGGGATTTGCTATTAATCTTAGTACGCCCTTTTTTAATCTTTATATGCTAGAGAATTTAGGGGTCGATATCACTTGGGTAACTCTATTTAGTAGTCTATCCAGTGGCGCAAATATGCTGATGCTATTGGTGTGGGGAAGATTAAGCGATCGCATTGGCAATCGTCCTTTATTAATATTTGTGGGTATAGCGATCGCTATTACACCTCTATTTTGGTTGTTGACTGGTATATCGCAAGTACGAGAACAATTGTGGCTATATCTAATTATTTTCCATCTCTTTTTAGGCGGAACTTGGGCAGCGATCGACTTAGGGACTAATAATATTCAGATCGGGATTGCCCCTATAAAACATCATGCAACCTTCTTTGCGATTGTCTCAGCGATCGCGGGTGTTAGCAGTGCCTTAGGCACAACCTTAGGCGGAACTTTAGCCCAATATGCCCATTACGAAGGAATTTTTGGGGTATTTTTTCTTTCTGCAATTCTCCGTTTAGTTGCAATTATTCCTTTACTATTTGTCCATGAAAATTATTAAAATCCAAACAAATTTTTAATATTTCAAA
>DCSN01000101.1:617-2285 GCA_002325645.1 Pseudanabaena sp. UBA1465 | reverse complement strand
TTTGAAATATTAAAAATTTGTTTCTAATACACCACCCATCATCAAATATCTAAAGTATCTTCATTAAACAACATCACTCGCTGATGTGTTCCTTTAGATTTATACATAGCCCGATCAACCTGTTTAAAGAGAATTTCAGCCGTTTCTCCATCCCTAGGGCATAGGGCGATCCCAATTGTGGCAGTGATAGAAACCACAGTTCCATCAAAATTACATTCCTGAGAAATCTGATCAACCATTTTATTGGCGAGGCTAATCACATCTGCTTCGTGATTGACATTCAACAGCACACATATAAATTCGTCACCGCCCCATCGACTGACCATATCTTCACTGCGTACAGAAGCTTGCAAACGGTCTCCTACAGTGATCAATAACCTATCACCAATATCGTGTCCATAGGAATCATTAATGTTCTTAAATTTATCTAGGTCGATGAATAAGATTGCCAACTTCCAACCATACCTTCTAGCTTGAGTTAATCCATGATTAAGACGCTGCTCTAAGAGCAAACGGTTGGGAAGTCCTGTTAATGAGTCATGCAGGGCTATATATAGTGCATCTTTTTCTTTTAATTGGGATTTTGATAAATCAGCGCGTATGTCAAATAGATCGCTCTTTGTTTGTTTGAGTTCTAATTCAATATCAATTCTTTCAGCAACATGCTTGGCGAGTTCAGCGTTTACCTCATGCAAATCTTCTACAGCTTTAGTTACTTTCTGCTCAGCTTCTTGATTCTGGGCGATCGCTTCTTCCATGGTTGAGTATGGATAACTGCTTTTTTCTTCTTGTTTCAGAACAGCATTTACAGAATTCATTTGTTCAGCAGCTTCCTTGACCTTTTCTTTGATATCCTTACTTTGCTCAAGAATAAATCCAAGAGAACTTTCTTCATTGCCTTCTAATATAGCCAGATCGTCTGTATTCGTCATGATTTTGGTGTATATATTCTTTTCTACGCTTATAGCGCCTTTCATTTTGCCTACGATAAATTGAAAACTCAAAACCTTTACTGCAATTGATTTTTATTTTACAAATGAGAGATGGTTGGATTTTCCCTAACATAGTATTTACAATGTCACAGTATCAGCATAAAATTCTGTTGATTGAGATCATGTGTAAGATCTATAAATTGTATAAGAATCCAACAAATCTTTATAATATTTATAATAAAATGACTATAATTTCGTCAAAATCAAAGCAATCATTCCAGTAGAATATAAGTTTATTTCTCCACCGAAGGCAGGTAAACAATTCTATGCACCTCACTTGATTGAAAGACGCTATATTGTTTTGCAAATATTCTATAAAATCACTCTTATTTGTTTGTTTTATTAACAGTTACAGCCTTAGTAAATCCAATGTCATAAATTAAGTCAAGTATTCCAAACTGTTGTAAGGCTATAGCTAAACATGAAGCGATAATTACGCCAATTCCAAATTCTAAAATAGGATTAGTCTTTTTCCATACATTTTTAGACATATGTTTCCTCAAAATTTATAGTGACCTTGGGAAATCCTAAATTCCTCAATATCACTACCGTGACGGTAAACTGTTTAATTTGTTGCGTGATTTGATTGACTTGATTTATTAAATAACAAAGTTTTACAAAAGATTTTATCGCTAGATAGATAAGGGACTTGTGACTTAATAAAGTACCAAATATA
>DCSN01000101.1:378-529 GCA_002325645.1 Pseudanabaena sp. UBA1465 | reverse complement strand
TATTTTCTCGCAAGTCCCTTAGTTCTTGGTTGGTTTGCGTAAGTCCTAAAATCAATCAAAATCAATGAATAAAATTGATTGATTTAATTGATTTTGATTGATTTATCCAAATACAGCGCTTTGGACTTTCTTACAGCAATTTTCGATCAAA
>DCSN01000101.1:0-277 GCA_002325645.1 Pseudanabaena sp. UBA1465 | reverse complement strand
GGATTTGAGCGCAAAGCGCTGTATAGTGCATTGTCAAATGATTGACTAAACCCGCCCCGACTCTCATATGTTATTTAGTTTGCGATTCTAAGATATAAATAAATTGTTATGGTAAAAAATACCTATGAGAGTACTGTTATGCTTTGATTGATTTAATTACAAATATTGATGTTAAAAGCTTAGATCTTTTACTTTTTATTTAGATACTGATGTTACTTGGAACCCTCATCCCCCCTCTCCCGCAGGAGAAAGGGGGCAAAACCTATATTTCTCTTGT
>DCSN01000203.1:9178-13260 GCA_002325645.1 Pseudanabaena sp. UBA1465 | reverse complement strand
GGGGCTTTCGCTTGTGAGCTAAACAGCTAGAAATTTCTGAATTACTTCATTGCTAAGCTCAGAAGTCTTGCCAGAAGCAACAATACCGCCCTTTTGCATAGCGTAATACCAATCGGCTTGGCGCACAAAATGTAAATGCTGTTCTACTAATAGAATCGAAATCCCAGTAGTTTCCACAATCTGCTTAACCGCCGCTTCAATCTCTAAAATAATCGATGGTTGAATTCCTTCCGTTGGTTCATCAAGAATTAATAATCTCGGTTGTCCCATTAAGGCACGGGCGATCGCTAGTTGTTGTTGTTGACCGCCACTTAGATCGCCGCCCATGCGATTGAGCATAGATTTCAATACTGGAAAAAGCTCATAGACCATATCTAAGAGATTTTGGCGCACCGCAGGACTAACAGGACGAGATTCTAAACCTAGTAATAGATTTTCTCTCACGGTCATACGCGGCATCACTTCACGACCTTGAGGCACATAGCCCACACCCATTCTGGCACGGCGATCGGGAGTAAGTTCGGTGATATCTTTGCCAAAAAAGGAAACATCGCCCTGTCTGGGTTTCAGTAATCCCATAATTGTTTTTAATAGAGTGGTTTTACCGACTCCATTGCGACCAATGAGGCAGACCATTTTGCCAGAAGCCACACCCATATCGACATTGCGGAGAATATGACTTTCGCCATAATAAACATTGAGATTATTAATCTGTAAAATCGGATCGTAAGTCTCTTCCATTATTCTTCCTCCTGCTGACCTAAATAAACTTCAACAACTCTGGGATTGTTCTTTACTTCATCAAAGTCACCTTCGCAAAGCACCGATCCCTCATGCAAAACCGTTACCTTACGCGCAATCTGCCGCACAAACTCCATATCATGTTCGATCACAATAATCGAATGGGATTCGGCTAAGGACATTAACAGTTCACCTGTTTTCTCGGTTTCTTCGTCAGTTAAGCCTGCTACAGGTTCATCAACTAGCAACAGGTCGGGCGATTGCGCGACTAGCATTCCGATCTCTAGCCATTGTTTTTCACCATGAGAGAGATACTCGGATTGCATTTCTGACTTGTGCATGAGTCCGATTGTGTGCAAGAGATCATTTACTTTCTGCTTTTCTACCACTGAGGGCGGTTTAAAGAGAGTTGAAAAGACATTCTTGTTGGGATTGCTAGCTAGTTCCAAATTTTCTCTAGGCGTGAGATTTAGATAGATACGTGGAGTTTGAAACTTGCGTCCCACTCCCATTCTGGCAATTTGATGTTCGGCAAGCGATCGCGTATTTCTGCCTTTAAACCTCACTTTGCCTTCGGTGGGTTTCACTTTGCCTGTAATCACATCTAAAAATGTGGTTTTACCCGCGCCATTCGGACCAATAATCACTCTTAACTCACCCTGATCCATGTCAAAGTTCAAGTGATTAATCGCTTTAAACCCATCAAAGCTGACTGTCACATCTTCAATCTCTAAGATTTTGTCGTTCATTTTGTACCTCTGGATCTAACTCAAGACTGGGATATGTAACGGTTTGTCTGCGTCCAAAAATGTTTTGGAACAGCAATACGCCACTGGTGCGGAACCAACCAACTAAACCATCAGGCAGCACCATCACCACGATTAAGAACATTGCACCCTGAAAAAACAGCCAAACTTCGGGAAACTGTTCGCTCAATAAGCTTTTAGCAAAATTGACTAGAATCGTGCCAATTAATGCACCGACTAGAGTGGCGCGACCGCCTACAGCAACCCAAATCACCATTTCAATAGAAAGAGCAATATCCATTGATTTTGGAGAAATAATGCCTGTCTGTGGAGTAAACAGAGCGCCGCCGATACCCGCTAAAACTGCGGATATAGCAAATACTAAAACCTTAAAACCCGTAGGGTTATATCCTGAAAAACGCGCCCGATTTTCATCATCCCTTAAAGCAATTAATAACCTGCCAAATCTGCCACTGGTCAACCATCGGCAAAGGGCATAGGATAACCCCAAAAACACCACAGTGAGGATATAAAAAAATTGCTGAGTTTCAGGAGCGTTGATGTCATAACCAAAAATAGTCTTAAAATCGGTTAGTCCATTAGTGCCATTGATATATTGCTGCTGTCCATTGAAAAAGTTAAAAAAGATAATCGTAGTTGCTTGGGTGAGAATCGAGAAGTAAACACCACGAATGCGATTACGAAATACCAAATATCCTAAAATTGCACCAACGATCGCAGGAATTAGAATAATCGCTAAAACCGTAAACTGGAAAGAATAAAACGGCTCCCAGAGCGCAGGAAGTTTATTAATGCCATAGAGCGGCATGAAGGATGGTAACTTTTCGGTAGCATCGGCGGGAAATTGGAGCTTTAAGTGCATGGCGAGGGCATAGCCGCCCAACCCAAAAAAGACACCATGTCCTAGGCTTAAAAGCCCTGTATATCCCCAAATTAAGTCAATACCTAAAGCCACGATCGCTAAAGCTAGGAATCGACCTAACATGGTGATTCTAAAGGCTTGACCTGTAGCATTAAAAATCGCAGGAATCACAAAAATTAGAATCAAGGCGATCGCTAAACCGACAGCCACTTCAATACCAAGCGATCGCCAAATTTTTGTGACTGGTGGAGTTGAACTATCTTTAGAAATATCTTCAATCATGCTTATTTATCCATACTCAATTGAAAACTTAGAGCCTAAGATTTATGAGAGGATTACCCTGCGGGTGCGCCTCTCATAACTTGCTATAACTCCACAGAGCGTCCTTTTTGGGGAAACATCCCCGCAGGTTTGTACTGTAAGAAGGCAACAATCGCAAGGAAAAGTAATACCTTTGCCATGCTGGTAGTACCAAAGAAAGTGAAAAATCCTGCCACAGGGCTTTGTGCGCCAAATAAAGTTACGAAGGTTTGGGAGCCAAATAGATAACTGGTAATGCCGATCGCCATTGCCGCCGCAATACTGCCCACTAATTTGCCAACACCGCCTACAACCACTACCATAAAGGTATCAACGATGTAATTTTGACCAGTATTCGGTCCAACCGAACCGAGAAAACTTACCGCACATCCCGCCACTCCTGCGAGTCCCGAACCAAGGGAAAATGTAAGTGCATCAACGGTTTTCGTCGGAATCCCTAAACAAGAACTCATTTGGCGATTTTGCATAACGGCGCGGATGCGTAAACCCCAAGGGGATTTTTCTAGAAATAGATAGATACTAACTACACAAATAATCGTGAGAACAATAATAAACAAACGCACATAGGGAAGTTGAATCGAACCAATTTCCATACCGCCGCGCAACCATTTTGGAGCCGTTACATCCACGTTTTGCGCTCCAAACCAAGGCTGAGTCACGGTCATTTTATAGGTCTGTGCCATGAATACCGCGATCGCCCCTGAAATAGCCAGAGATAGCGGTAATAAAATGGCGATCGCCCAATTACGAATCGCTAACCAGTTTGGGCGCTTTTGGAGAACCCAAACAGCACCAAAATATAAAACGCTAAAAATTACGATTCCCGCTAAAATTACCCAATTCACACTACGGACAAACTGCTGGAAAACCAGGCTCACACCCCAAGTTGCCAAAAGCGTTTCCAATGGTCTGCCATAAAGGTGTCGAATCACTCCTTTTTCTAGGAAAAATCCAATCCCTGCGGTCACTAGAAAAGCGGCAATCAGGGCAAAGAAAACATAGAAATCTGTCCAAGGCTCTCCCAACTTTTTGAAAACATTCTGCACCACAAAAGTTGTATAGGCTCCAAACATCATCAGTTCACCATGAGCCATATTAATTACGCCCATCAAACCAAAGACGATCGCCAGTCCTAGTGCAGCCAGCAATAAAACTGAACCTGTACTAATACCATTAAATACTCCCTGAAGAAGTTGGAGAAGATTCTCTGTCATATTTCTATCAACATTATTTATCGGTACTTGGCAAAGAAAACTAAAAAAAATCACTAAAAAAATCAATAGTAGTGAAGGTTAAGATCCCCGACTTTTTTTGTGGATTTGGGAATTGTCGTTGCTTGCCTAGAAAAAATCGGGGATCTGGGTATTAACAAAATGTAGAGGCAATTCATG
>DCSN01000203.1:7243-9129 GCA_002325645.1 Pseudanabaena sp. UBA1465 | reverse complement strand
GTAGAGGCAATTCATGAATTGCCTCTACATTTTGTCCCTGTTCCTAAATCCAAGAAAGCATTATGCTTTTTTGAACTTGCCGCCTTTAGCTTTATCAGAGTAATCGCAAGCGAAACCTTTAGTCTCAGCAACGAACTGGTTCCAAGGCAATGGTGCAACCGCTTCTTTAGTTTCGTAAACGATTTTGAACTGACCATCGGCAGTAACTTCACCAATACGCACATACTTAGACAAGTGATGGCTATTTTCCATCGTTACCTTACCTTCAGGAGCGTCAAAAGTTTGACCAAGAGCTGCCATTCTCACCGCTTCAAGATCTTCAGCTTTACCTGCTTTCTCAACAGCCTTCTTCCAAATATTGACGGCAATATAACCAGCTTCCATGGGATCATTGGTAACACGATCTGCGCCATACTTGGCTTTGAATGCTTCCACAAACTTCTTGTTCGCAGGATTATCCACGGTCATGAAGTAGTTCCAAGCAGCATAATGTCCCTTGAGGAATTCAGGACCGATCGCTTTAACTTCTTCTTCAGCGATACTAACTGACATCGAAGGATATTTGTCAGCCGTTAGACCAGCCCCTTGCATCTGTTTGAAGAAAGCAACGTTGCTATCACCATTGAGGGAGTTGTAAATTACGCCGCCATTGGGAAGTGCTTGCTTGATTTTGGCAATGATTGGGGTTACTTCAGAGTTGCCCAATGGTAGATAATCTTCACCAACTACCTTGCCGCCCGAAGCTTCCAATTGTGCCTTGATGATCGTGTTGGCAGTGCGAGGGAATACATAGTCAGAGCCGACTAGGAAGAATTCTTTGCCCTTGTTCTTGAGCAACCATTCTACCGATGGCTCAATTTGTTGGTTAGGAGCCGCACCTGTGTAGAAGATGTTCTTCGAGCATTCTTGTCCTTCATATTGAACAGGATAGAAGAGTAAATGATCTTTGGATTCAAATACTGGCAATACGGCTTTGCGACTAGCGGAAGTCCAGCAACCAAAGACAACCACGACCTTATCTTGGTCAATCAATTTCTTCGCTTTTTCTGCAAAGGTGGGCCAATCAGAAGCACCATCTTCAACGATCGCCTCAATTTGTTTACCGAGTACACCACCAGCCTTATTAATTTCTTCGATCGCCAGTTGAGTAGCATCGACTAGGCTCTTTTCGCTGATTGCCATCGTGCCACTGAGTGAGTGCAAGATGCCGACCTTAATTGTACCGCCCTTAGCTGCTGCTGTGGTTGCTGCTGTGGTTGCTGCTGTGGTGGTAGTTGCTGTAGGTGTAGATGGGGTACAGGCTTTAATTAAACTACCAACACCAAGAGCCGCCGAACCATAAACGATAAACTTACGACGATTCATTCTTTTGCTCATTAAACCCTAACGCCTCCAAACTATGTGAATTCTATTTAAGAACCTTGATATGAAAAAATTAGGATGAGGGTTAAACCTCACTCCTCACACACTAAATCAATCAAAGATGATAGCCACACAATCCTCATATAGTTAACCTCAATCGGTTGTATCGCAGAATACTTTTTTTTGCCATTACTTTTTCCATAATTTATCTCTGACAGTGATTGAAGATAGTGGAAGTCTAGGGCTGGCAAGGGGGCGCAGCCCCTACAGAATATCAATTATTCAGATAGGGTCGGGAAGATCCTCCTCCCTACCGTGGTTGCCCTGAAGAGGCTATGCAGCCTCTTCAGGGGAATCCTCACAGCAATTGCTGTAGGGAAATAATTAAGGGACTGATGTTACGCAGATTGAAAACCGCCCTCACCCCCCAGCCCCCTCTCCCAGAGCTACCGTGTACACACAAGTCTCTCTATCTACGTTTCAGGGTTTAGATCCCCCCAGCCCCCTTAAAAAGGGGGGAGAAT
>DCSN01000203.1:0-7138 GCA_002325645.1 Pseudanabaena sp. UBA1465 | reverse complement strand
CTTCCCCCTTTTTAAGGGGGATTGAGGTGGATCATTAGTAACTCGCGCTATAGCTGACAACTTGTGTGTACACCGTAGTCTCCCAGAGAGGAGAGGGGGAGCAAAACCCAGAAAATTCTTATTCCCCTCGCCCTTTGGGAGAGGGGCTAGGGGTGAGGGTCTTGGGAGCTTCTGCGTAAGGTGAGTTAAGGGAATAATTGTAGATTCGTATTTTCTAGCAGATCTTCCACTGCTTGTTGGCTGAGAGGTTTTGAGAATAGATATCCTTGACCAAATTGATATCCAAGTTCTTGTAATCGTTGTAATTGTGGCAATGTTTCAATGCCTTCAGCGATCGCACTAAGTTCTAATTGTTTACTGAGGGTGGCGATCGTTTCCACAATTTGATAGTTTTTTTTACCTTCTTCCATTTGGTTGACAAAGGAGCGATCGACCTTCAGGTTATCCATTGGTAAGCGGTGAAGATAGTTTAATGATGAATACCCCGTGCCAAAATCATCAAGGCTAATTTGAATCCCTCGTTTTTTCAACTGGCTGAATAGCCTAATCGTAGACTCAACATCTTCAATTAACATACTTTCGGTAATTTCTAAATTCAGGCAACATGCATCTAATTGGGTTTGAGCAAGCACCAAATCGATTTCTGCGAGTAAGTCCGATCGCCGTAAATCTTGCACCGAAAGATTTACACTTATTTTTAGATTAGGAAGGTCAGGGAAAGCAATTTGCCAAGCCGCTAATTGCTGACAGGCTGTCCGCAGCCCCCAAGAGCTTAGGGACGTAATTAGTCCAATCTCTTCGGCGACGGCGATAAAATCTGCTGGATATTTCAACCCCTGACTGGGATGTTGCCAACGCATTAAGGCTTCAAACCCAACGAGGCATCTACTCTCCAGAGAGACAATCGGTTGATAGTGCAGCACAAATTCTTGGCAATCAATTGCTTGACGTAAATCGTTTTCTAAATACATCCGTTTCACTGCCTGCCTGTGCATTTCCGCGTCAAAAATTTCGTACCTTGCTTTGCCCTTATTTTTGGCACGATACATGGCAGTATCGGCATCTCGCAATAGGTCAGAGGCTTGATCATAGTCTTTTGTACCTAAAACAATGCCAATACTAGAGGTCGTGTATACTTCCCTTCCTTCAATGATTAGAGGTGCTTGTAACGCTGTAAAAATTCTTTGGGTAGCGTGAATGGCTTCCTGAATATCTTTAATTTCATCGAGTAGAATCACAAACTCATCACCACCTAAACGAGCGACCAGATCGATTTCTCGAAG
The DNA here is from genome assembly GCA_002325645.1 of Pseudanabaena sp. UBA1465. Classification (GTDB taxonomy): domain Bacteria; phylum Cyanobacteriota; class Cyanobacteriia; order Pseudanabaenales; family Pseudanabaenaceae; genus Pseudanabaena. The sequence continues at coordinate 5,855 of DCSN01000203.1, read as the reverse complement.
CGTGTTTTGCAATTTTTGGGCAATGGCAATCAGTAATTTATCGCCTGCTAAATGTCCTAAGCTATCGTTGATCACTTTGAAGCGATCTAAATCGAGAAATAACACCGCAAAGTGATAATTATCGAGACGATTGGCGCGGTGAATCGATAATTCCAAACGTTCTATCAAAAGATTTCGATTGGGCAGTCCTGTGAGCGCGTCATGGAGAGCCTCGTGTTCTAACTGATTTTGAGCTTGGATGCGTTCAGTCACGTCGCGGGAGGTAGTTTGAAGTTGAATAACTTGACCTGTCGCATCCATAATCGGATTGGTCAGGGTTTCAAACCAAATATAGTTTCCCGACTTCTGACGCATTCGATAGGTAACTGGCATTGATTTTCCTGCAATCACTGTTGCATGAGCTTCTTGTTGGATGCGATCGCGATCGTCAGGGTGAAAGTAAGTATATGGATCTTGTCCTAACATCTCATCGTAACGGTAGCCCAAAAGTGCTTCACAGGATGGACTTACATAGAGATATCGACCGTCAGGGTGATGTAAACAAACCAGATCGTTAATATTCTCAGCTAATATTCGATAACGTTCTACGCTTTCTCGCAAAGATAATTCGGCTTTTTGGCGATCGCTCAGGTCAATATCAACGCAATAGAGTTCCTGCTCTCCTTCAGAATTAGTCAGCATCACATGACTGGAATAGACTGTAACTTTAGAGCCATCTTGACGCATCAAGTTCAGTTCGGCGGCGGGAATAGATTGCCCATTTATGAGCCAATTTTGAACCGCACCAATTACACCTTCTCGCATCTCTTGAGGAATAATTAGATCTTCCAACTGCTGACCGATTGCCTCAGCCTTGCTATAGCCATAAAGCTGCTGGCTAGCATCGTTCCAGTAAATTACTTGCCGATGTTTGTTATAACCCTGAACTGATATTTTTGGGGTTGACTCAAATAAGTTCCGAAATCGCTGTTCACTTTGCTGTAATGCAGATTCAGCTTGTTTGCGATCGCTAATATCGATATGAGTACCGACAATTTTGATTGGAGTACCTGCGTCATCACAAATTAGCTGAGCATTACTCTGAATCCATCGATAACTACCGTCACGATGGCGTAAGCGAAAATCTTGGCTATACGCAGCTTCATTATTCTTAAATGCTCGATAAGCAGTAATCGCCCTTTCGCGATCGTCTGGATGAAGCCGATCTTTCCAATCATCGGGAGATGCTTCTATTGCCTCAGGTGTGTAACCAAGTTGGGCTTTATAGGTTGGAGAGACAATGGATGTTTCGGTACGAAAATCGAAGATATAGAAGCCAATTTGAGATGCTTCTACAACTAGATCGAGTTGGGTTTGTTGTTCCCTGATTTTCTCCTCTACTAATTTGCGATCGCTAATATCCAAAATCAAGGTATCCCAAATAGTGTCGCCATTAGCTTGCCTTTCAGGAATCCCTGATGCTTCTAGACACTTTTGCCGCCCTGATGGAGTGGTGATCCGCCATGACCAAGACCAAGGTTGCAAGGTTTGGGCTGATTGGATCACTGATTCATACATCGGGATCTGATCTTCAGGATCAATCATCTGCCATAGGATTTGGGCATCCCTCTCAACGGCTTCAGCCTCAACTTCCCAAAGCCTATAGCAACCTGGACTCATGTATAAAACTGCATCGGAGCCGTCGGGGCGGAGTAGATAGCGAAAAATTGCCCCAGGTATATTTGCCGTCATTTTTTGGAAACGATCCTCACTTTGCCGCAAGGCTGCCTCTGCTTGCTGACGTTTGGTTTCGCTACGTTTGCGATCGCCAATATCTGTGAGAATTCCATTCCAAACAATTGCCCCATCCTCTTCCTGATGGGGAATAGACTGCCCTAAAATCCACTTTACTTTTCCATTAGCAGTTTGAATGCGAAATTCTAGATGCCAAGGTTCCAAGGTTTGAGCGGAAATGGCAATGGATTGTTGTAATGATTCCCAATCTTCAGGCAAGATTAAGTCCCAAATGACTTGAATATCGTCAATGACTCGTTCTGGCGATATATCCCCCAATTTGTGAATGCCCTGACTCACAAAGGGCATAGTGAAGCAACCTTCAGGGCCGAGTCGAAATTGGTAAACAGCCCCTGGGATTGAGTTGGTGAGATTGCTTAATTTGAGTTCACTTTCTTGCAATGCTACATCAACTAGACGACGCTCGTTTTCGAGTAGTTGGCGATCGCTAATGTCCTGAAAAGTGGCGATCGCATAAATAACCTGTCCCTGCTGGTCAAAAATAGGTGTAGCGGTTACTTCCAAAGGAACTACGCGATCGGGACGATGAATCTCTAAATCACTAACTTGAACGGTTTCTCCTCTAAAAGCGCGATTACTGGGTAAATCTTCAATCGGATAGAGGGCTTCAGTGCCAGCGTGATATATTTGAAAAAATTCTGAAAGGCAATCAATTTCAGATTCTGGGTAGAGATTCTTACCGAGTAGCGATCGCCCAACGCTATTAATATAGACTAACTGCCCCGTTGAGTCATGGACGGCAATGCCAATCAGGGTAGCATCTAAAAATTGAGCTAGATGGTTTTCGATTTCCGACAAATCTACATTTGCTAACAGTAAATTAACAAGACGCTTAACATCAGTGGGGGTGTTTTCCCAATCTTCTGGAGAAACATGCTCAGACCATAAAAGATGCTGTTTTTCCATAACCACGACACTGACAAAATCTGGTAATTGGTTCTTTGTTAATTGTATAACGAGAGCCATCCTAAATAGTTTACGAGATTGCAACGAAGTGGCAATCTCGTAAACTATTTACAGTAATTTTTGATCTACATTTTCTTGACAATAAATTCCGTGATTTGAGTTAATCCTACTTGAGTTTTTAGATTACTAAATATAAAAGGTTTGTCACCACGCATTTTCAGCGTATCCCTTTCCATCACAGCTAAATCCGCACCGACGTAGGGGGCAAGATCAATTTTATTAATCACTAACAAATCGGATTTAGTAATTCCAGGGCCTCCCTTGCGCGGAATTTTATCGCCTGCGGCCACATCAATCACATAGATTGTTAAATCTACCAGTTCAGGACTAAAGGTCGAAGCAAGATTATCACCACCACTTTCCACGAAGATTAAATCTAAATCAGTGAAACTAATTTCTAATTGCTCGATCGCCGCCAAATTCATCGAGGCATCTTCGCGGATTGCCGTATGGGGACAGCCGCCAGTTTCTACACCGACAATGCGATCGCGTGTTAATGCTTCACTACGAACTAAAAACTGAGCATCCTCTTGAGTATAAATATCATTGGTGACGACGGCAATCTGGAAATGCGATCGCATCGATTTACAGAGCGAATCAACGAGGGCAGTTTTCCCAGAACCAACGGGCCCTGCAACTCCAACACGAAATGGTGACATAGAGATTTCTCTTTAATCTATACTATTTAAGGGCAATGCTGAGCGCTATTTACCATAGTATAGATTAGGAATTATGCACATTCTCACACAACGCTTATCTTCACAGGCAAAACAACTATTCAATGCCGAATCTTTACTTACACTATCTCTAGTTGCAGAAGATAGAACCCGTAGTCGTCATCGCTTTACGACGATAGAAGGAGAAGTGGTCAATCTCCAACTTCCTAGAGGAACAGTGCTTAAGGAAGGAGATTTTCTTGCCGATGAGCATGGTCAAGCGATCGCTAAAGTGGTCGCCAAACCAGAACCTGTTTTAACTGTTACGGCTCATCAGGCAATTGATTTTCTGCGGGCTGCCTATCATTTAGGTAATCGCCATATTGCTTTAGAAATCACCGAAAGTTATTTGCGCTTATCTCCCGATTCGGTTTTAGAAGACATGGTTCACAAAATGGGATTGCATATAATTCACGAAGTTCAAGCCTTTCAACCCGAAGCGGGCGCTTATCATCACCATGATCATTAATCCTGATTCCTTACAAATATTACGACTCTTGCAAATCACTAGTCCCGCTTTACCTGTGGGAGCCTATAGCTATTCGGAAGGAATCGAATATTTATGTAGTTTGGGAACTATTCAAACTGAGAATGATCTTTTTGATTGGTTAAAGAGAGAGATGCAGTTTGGATTTATCACCAACGAAGCGGCGATCGCGATCCGCGCCCATCAAGCCATGCTCAAGCATGATCTAGTCGCCCTTAGCTATTGGAATAGTTGGCTTTCCGCCACAAGGGAAACTGAAGAGATTCGTCTCGCCAGTTGGCAAATGGGGCAATCATTGCTCAAACTCTGGAGACAACTGGATGATCAGCAATTATCGTATTCTCTCTTAATAGATGAGGTATTGCCGACAGCGAAGGATAATGCAATGGGTCAGGGTTGCAACTATGCGATCGCTTTTGGCATCGTAGCCGCAAGCCTAGAAATTGACGTAATCAATACGGCGATCGGCTATATCTATAGCTGGGTATCAAATTTGGTAAGTGCCGCCGTCAGGTCAGTGCCTTTTGGTCAAACGTCAGGACAGCAGATTATATTTCGGTTGAGTACTGATATTTTACAGAGTTCTCAATTTGCCCTCCAGCGATCGGATGATCAATTAGAATGGTGTGGCTGGGGAACTAGTTTAGCTAGTGCTAATCATGAGACGCAGTACTCTAGACTATTTCGGAGTTAATTTGGCAATTTTTGGAAGCTGTTCTAAAATCGTTACATCCAACAGTTAGAGAAATAAAGTATGGAAGCTGAAAATCATAAACTAGTTACCAACGAAGAACTTTTTTTGTCTAACGTTAAACGTCTAGAGCAGGAAATCAAGAAATTAGAGTCTGAAAACGCACAGTTACAAAATCAGTTAGCTACCAAAGCTATCTATGAAGATCAGCTATTACAAACTAATCATTGTTTGCAAAATGAGATTATTAATCGCCAACAAACAGAAACTGCGCTGCGATTACTTCTAGAAGAACTTATCAGTGAGAAAAATGATCTAGAACTGATTCTAGATACCACAATATCCCATAGTGATACCATTGAAGCGATTCTCTATGACAAGACCCTATCGTTAGCGCGTGAAGCATCCATTGATGGGTTGACTCAAATTCCTAATCGGCGAGCCTTTGACTTTAGATTAGCTAATGAGTGGCAACGCCTAGCTAGAGAAAAAGCTCCGATGTCTTTACTGCTCTGTGATGTTGATTTTTTTAAGCGCTATAACGATCGCTATGGACATTCTGGGGGCGATACCTGTTTAAAAGCTGTTGCCAAGGAAATTGAGTCTTGTATTCGCCGACCTGCGGATTTAGCAGCGCGTTATGGCGGTGAAGAGTTTGGAGTGATCTTACCTAATACCCAAAAAGAAGGAGCAATCCATATCGCGGAGCAAATTTGTCAAGCAGTGGCTAGTCTTCGGATTCCACACGAATCTTCCTATGTAAACGATCACGTTACTATCAGTGTTGGTGTTGCTACAACGCTGCCAGAATATCCAATATCTCCTAAAACCTTGATTGAAACTGCGGATAAGGGATTATATTTGGCAAAAAATCAAGGACGCGATCGCGCTGTATTTACATGTGGCACTGGTCAGTGAATTAGTGGTATGAGAAAATAGAGGCAGAGCAAAGGAGAAAGTTATGGAATGCTCACAGTGCCAGAGTGAAAAGAGCATCAAAAACGGCAAACACCATCACCAAAATGGCAAAGCCATCCAAAACTACTTATGCAAAGGATGCGGTAAGAGATTTAGCGAAAGGACAGGAAGCGTAATGTCAAGGCTGAGAACCCCAGTAAGTATAGTATCGTTTGCTCTGAAGATGAGGAGTGAGAGGATGGGAATCAGAGCAAGTGGGAGAGAGTGCTGGAAAAATCTCATA
>DCSN01000205.1:10104-20552 GCA_002325645.1 Pseudanabaena sp. UBA1465 | reverse complement strand
ATAGTAGAAGGAGAGAGGTGACAAGGAAAATATGTGAATGATGTGAATTTGAATAAAATTCTTGATATTTCGCTATAATCAAGACATTTAAACTAATTAGGAGATCGAAAATGGTTACATTAGAAGAAGCTATTTTAACAGTTAATCAGCTTTCAATTGAACAAAGAGAAATGCTTTTAGAAATCATTAAAAACCAAATGATTGAAACCCGTCGCGATGAAATCGCTCAAGATGCCAAAGAAGCGATCGCCGCATTTCATCGTGGAGAGCTAAAACCTCAACCCATAGAAGACATCATTTCTGAACTACAAGCAACTTTGGCAGAAGACGAATGAGAGAACTAGTCTTACTTGATATTGGTACTCACAATGAAGTCTACTAGCGATCGCCATGCTGATACGAGCGAATTAGAAAACTAGCTTTTATAAGGAGATAGATTATGAAAAAAAGCATTCTAACTGATGTAATTACCATCGACAACGAAATCCAACATGGTAAACCCGTACTAAAAGGAACTCGTCTTCCGATCGCCATAATTATCGGCTCCCTTGCTGGTGGCATGACCTATGACGAAGTAATTCAAGAATATGCAGTTACCCGCGAACAGATTCTTGCATCACTTGCTTACTTCTCCGAGCTTCTAAACTATGAAACAGTCTATTCAATGGAGAAAGTAAGTTGAAATTACGTTTTCTAATCGATGAAGATTGTCCAATAAGTTTAGAAACTTTACTCAAAGACAAAGGGCATGATGCCATTCACGTTAAAACGTCTGGACTTAGCGGCACAAAAGATCCCGAAATATTTATATTCGCCCAAACAGAACAAAGAATAATCGTTAGCCGCGATCTCGGATGGTCAAACATCAAAAACTATCCACCAAATACGCATTGCGGCTTAATTATTTTAAGATTTCCCTTTGAAGCGATCGCCATAGAAATTCGACAAGCATTAGAACAATTTATCAATCAAGTTAACTTACCAGAAATAATTGGCGCAACTGTAATTGTCGATCAGAATAAATTCAGAATCAGGAAAAGGTAAACATTAATCCTAATGCTGATACGAGCGAATTAGAAAAGGCGATCGATCGCTTAGTTTACAAACTCTATCAACTCACATATAACGAAGTAAAAATTATTGACCCAGAATTTGAACTAACAGAACCAGAATACAAAGCAATTACAATTGAGTAAAACTTCTAACTAAGGAATAAAAACATGAAAGCACTTAAAGCAATGGCAACCATCAATGAACAAGGGCAAATAACCCTAGACAGTCCACTACTGAAAAACAAAAATAGTCGAGTAGAAATCATCGTACTAATTCCAGAATCACCAGAAGACTTCACTAAAGAAGAAATAATATCTGACTTTCGCCAAGCATGGCACGAAGCGATGACAGGTCAAACAATTCCACTATCTCAACTTTGGGAAGGGCTAGAAAATGACTAACCCAATCCAAATTGAAGCCTCACCAATTTTTCGGAAAAATATACGCACTCTTGCCAAAAAATATCGAAACATTCGTCAAGACCTCCAGCCAATTATCAATCAACTTGAGCAAGGAGAGCTACTCGGTGATCAAATATCAGGGATTGGCTATCCCGTGTTTAAACTAAGAGTTAAAAATAGTGACATTAACAAAGGAAAAAGTGGAGGATATCGATTAATTTATTACCTCAAAATATCAACAAGAATAGTTTTACTGACCATTTATCCGAAGTCTGAACAGTCAGATATTGAAGCCGACGAGATTAGGAATATCATCATAGAATATCAACAACAAAGTTAATTTAAACTGGACAATGAAAATTCTCGCTGTTAAATCATGCGATCGCCATGCTGATACGAGTGAATTAGAAAAAGCGATCGCTTAGTTTACAAACTCTATCAACTCACCTATGACGAAGTAAAAATCATCGATCCAGAATTTGAACTAACAGAACAAGAATACACAGCAATTAAAATAGAGTAAAGCCTGTAATACAAATAAAATCAAAAGTTTGATAAACAATAAAAAATAGTAGGAATAAATACCATGTCAGACAAAGAACAACTAATCCGAGAACTCGATCAAGCTCCCGATTTTCTGGCGCGCGAAGTCTTGAACTTCTTTTTATTCATCAAAACTCGAACCATTGAAAACTACAGACAAGAATCTATTCAAAAAAATAAAGAATCTAACATTCCAGATTTTTTGAGATTTATCGATCAAGTCAATTCTGAGATGCCAACAGAAACAAATATTCCCCAAGACCTTGCCAAAAATCTAGATCATTATTTATATGGTAGCCCTAAAGAAGAAGCATGAAGAAAGTATTTGCAGTCACAGGCTACTGGATCGCCCTACTCAATCCAGAAGATGATTTACATCAAAAAGCTCGACAAATATCAGTCAGCTTAATTTCAACGCCCATAGTGACCAGTGAAATGGTATTTACTGAACTTCTCAACGCCTTCTCTGGTAAAGGTAAATCCTATCGACAAAAAGCCGTCAGATTCATCAAACACGCATTTATAAATCCTGAAATCGAAGTGATTTTGCAAGCTGATATGCTATTTCAAAAAGCTCTTGAGCTATACGATCAACGCCCCGATCAAGCTTGGAGTCACACGGATTGCACATCATTTCAAATCATGCAGCAGCAAAATATATTAGAAGCGATCGCCTATGACAAACATTTTGAGCAAGCAGGATTTATAGCCTTGCTGAGATAAACCTAATGGGCGATCGCGCTGCTGATACAAGCGAATTAGAAAAGGCGATCGTTTAGTTTACAAACCTTGAAGATACAGAGCGGTAAATTATTATTGATAGCCTGCGGCTTGTAATGAAAACAGATGGGCATAGCGTCCATTGGCGGCTAATAGCTGCTCATGGCTGCCCTGCTCGGTGATTTGACCATCCGCCATAACGATGATTTTGTCAGCCATGCGGACAGTGGAAAAACGATGGGAAATTAACACCACCATTTGATTTTTGGTGAGCGCCCGAAAATGATTGAAAATATTCATTTCCGCTTCTGCATCCATTGCGGCGGTTGGTTCATCGAGGACAAGAATATCTGCCTGCGATCGCATAAAAGCGCGTGACAGAGCAATCTTTTGCCATTGCCCTCCTGATAGTTCTTGACCACCCTTAAACCATCTGCCTAACTGGGTTTCAAATTTTTTGGGCATATTATTGATAAAGGGTTTCGCCATACCTTTTTCCGAAGCAATTTCCCACTCTTGATCATCGTTAAGGCGATCGACATCACCAACACCGACATTCTCTCCCACTGTAAATTGATACTGCACGAAGTTCTGGAAAATTACGCCGATGCGCTTTCGCAATACATCAATATCCCAATCATTTAAGTCCACTCCATCCAAGAGAATTCGACCACTGCTGGGAATATATAATCTGGTTAAGAGCTTAATCAGTGTGGTTTTGCCAGAGCCATTTTCACCAACGATCGCTAGTTTTTCGCCATGTTGTAAATGTAGTGAAATATTCTTTAAAACTGGCGATTGGCTTTCGGGATAACAAAAAGAGACATTCTCAAATCTAATCCCATCAAGTTCAATTCCTCTAGTAATTTTGCCATCTGATTTAGGAATTGGTTGTTCTAGAAATTCGTAGAGATTTGCTAAATAGAGATTGTCTTCGTACATACCACCGATCGAAGTGAGGGCGGCGGCAAAGGTGGACTGACCCTGTCGGAAGACGACTAAATACATGGTCATTTCCCCTAGGCTGATTTTGCCCGCGATCGCCTCCATCACAATCCAAGCATAGGCGGCGTAAAATGCACCTGTACTAAGCAATCCCAATAGATAGCCCCAAAATCCCTTTTGAATTGTGAGATTCCGATCCGCGTCATAGAGTCGATTAAAAATATCGCGATAACGCTTTAATAACATTTCGCCTAATTGATAAAGCTGGACTTCCTTGGCGTAGTCTTCCCGCGCTAGTAATGTTTCTAGATAATGCTGTTGACGGGTTTCTGGCGATCGCCATCGAAATAGACGGAAAGCGTGTTCAGAAAATCTGGTTTCAGCAATGAAAGAAGGAATTGCGGCTAAGACTAAGACAATGACTGCCCAAACCGAAAAATTCAAGAGCAAACCACTAAAGGTCAATAGGGTTAAGGCAGATTGTCCTAATCCAAAGATGCGACTGATTAAGGATAAAGGACGACTGGAAGCCTGCGATCGCGCCTGTGTCATTTTGTCATAAAATTCTGAATCCTCAAAATGGGCTAACTCTAAGGTGAGCGCCTTTTCCAAAATTAAAACATTTACTTTCTGCCCTAAGAGAACCCTGAGCAAAGATTGTGATACGTTCAATCCCTTCTGGGCGGCTGCCAAAACCATGATCAGAACTGCTTCCATTCCCACATAACTTAGCGCCAAATTGCGATCGCTTAATAAGCCGCTACGGGAGGCTAAGACCACACTATCCACAATCAATTTGCCGACATAGGCGATCGCCGCAGGTAATAGACCGCCGATCAGCGTGAAAAGGGCGATCGCTAGGGTTAAAACTGCGCTAGTTTGCCAAACCAATCCTAAAGCTTTGCTCCCATAGCGAAAGATGGATAAAGGCTTTTGCCAACTCTTGTTAATAGATTTCCATTTCTTTAATTTATCTAACAGGGCTTTTTTTTGCTTGATTTTCTTTTTGTCTGCCATGAAGTCTATTTTATCTCAGCCCTATTCGGCAATCGAGTTGTGTTGATCAAATTGAGGTGGTTTCTTTGGTGGCGGGTTTGATCGAAAATTCCTGTACTATCCTAAAATGAAATAAACAGAATAATCAGAAAAGTCAGCAACCCCGCACTGAAGTGACGGGGCTTCGAGCCTAAAGTTTGAAGCCGTGCTGACCAGCCTAAGTCTTAACTGACTACGTTATTTAGGTCACGACACCTCGGAATGCTTGCTAGTTCCCCGCTCTGTCGTTTGTAATTAAACAGTTCTAAGGTCACTGGGACAGTGTTGCAAGCATAACAAGCCTAGATAACCTTGGCGAAGCAAACATTACAAGCAATTAGAAAAGACGCAACAATGTCTAACCAAATCTTCGTATTAGATACTAATCACAAACCGCTAACACCTTGCACAGCAGGAATGGCTCGATCATTACTCAAAGCTGGTAGGGCGGATGTATTCCGTCAATTCCCCTTCACGATTATTTTAAAAAAAGAGGTAACTGCTACACCAGAACCAATCGAGATAAAAATTGATGCTGGCTCCAAGACAACGGGATTAGCTTTAGTTCAAAAAGAGGAAGCCATCTTTGGTGCAGAACTTAGTCATCGTGGTCAAGCTATCAAAAATAATCTTGAATCGCGCCGATCTCTAAGACGTGGCAGACGTAACCGTAAAACCCGTTATCGTCAAGCCAGATTTTTGAATCGTACCCGTCCTAAAGGTTGGTTAGCTCCAACCTTAGAGCATCGTGTTTTAACGATTATGACTTGGGTACGCAAGTTTATTAAATTAGCTCCCATTGGTTCAATTGTTTCTGAGTTAGTCAGATTCGATCTGCAACAGATAGAAAATCCTGAAATATCAGGGATTGAATATCAGCAAGGAGAACTACAAGGCTACGAGGTGCGCGAGTATCTACTTGAAAAATGGGATCGAAAATGTGCTTATTGCGGTGCTGAAAACGTGCCTTTACAAGTAGAGCATATTCACCCAAAATCTAAGGGCGGGTCTAATCGTATTTCTAATCTAGCCCTTGCCTGTGAACCATGCAACACCAAAAAAGGTGTGCAAAGTATCACTGATTTCTTAGCTAAGAAGCCTGAAGTTTTGAAAAAAGTAGTAACTCAAACAAAACGTTCACTTAAAGATGCGGCGGCGGTAAATTCTACTCGTTGGGCTTTGCTCAATGCTCTCAAGACTAATGGCTTACCTGTTGGCACTGGCTCAGAAGGTTTCCAGACTGGTGACATTGTGAAAGCAATTGTCACCACTGGTAAAAAGATTGGTGAGTATGTTGGACGTGTGGCTGTCCGTTCTACGGGTAGTTTCAATATCTCAGCATCAACATTGATTCAAGGTATCAGTCACAAGTATTGCAAAACTATTCATCGCAAGGATGGCTATAGCTATGGTTTCTAATATCTACTGGCGGTTGAAACCAACCTTCGCTTACCTCTCAGCGCTAAAGCGCGGAGTTTCTCGCGTATCGAAAGGTCTTTTATGAGTATCCGAAGAGAGCAAAATATTCGTGACATTGTGCAACGCTTTGAGGTGGCATTTTTAGGATTTATAGAACATCTAAAATCAAAAGAGCCTGATATTAATGAGGCTTACTTTAGTCATGCTATTGCGAAAGCAGCGCGTAATTATGCGAGGGAATATATAGCTACTCATGCTTTTATCCATCTGTTGGGTAGTCCAAACACCCCTAATCTTTCTTCTATTTATGTTCCTCAAAGATTTCAGCCCCATACATCCATTCGTAGTTTTGAATCGGTTGAAGAACTTGAAGAAGCTTTTTCGATGGATCTCCAGAGAAGTAGTTATAGTAAAGGTAATAATCTATTAGGCTTGAATCTTGCTAATGAGGAAGCATATTTAACGGTTTTAGGTAAGCCTGCCACGGGGAAAACAACTTTTCTGCAATATGTGGGATTAGAGTCACTGCGTTATCCTGAAGGAAAATATCGCCATGATGTTTTGCCCGTATTTTTGCAGATGTGGAAGGTTTTTCAAAATACGGATACATTACTGCAAGCGATCGCGGAAGAGTTTGAGAAGTCTGGTTTTCCTGAATCACGGGAATTAGCTCTATGGATGTTAGCGAAGGGAAAACTGCTAATTATCATCGATGGATTGAACGAGTCTGTTTTATCACAAAAGTATATATCCCAAACTGTACAGGAATTTGTAAAATCTTTCCCCGAAAATCGTTACATTGTTTCTAGTCGTCTGTCGTCTTATCAGAACAGTTTAGGACAGTTTTTGGAAGTCGTACTTCAGCCTTGGAGCGATTTGCATATTCAGGAATATATTCATAAGTGGTTTACGATCGCCTATGCAACGAGTGCCAAACCCTCAGAAGAGAGTAATAGTCAATCTCCAGATATTGAACAGGAATTAGCTTCAAGTAAAGCCCAACGTTGTTGGAAGATTTTGCAAACTAATTCAGTAGCTAAGGAGTTGGCTAATTCGCCTTTGTCCTTGCTACTTCTCTGTTTGTTATACGATCATCAATATAGCTTCCCTAGTAATATTAGTAGTCTGTATCAAAAAGCAGTCAAGATTATTCTCGAAGAACAAGTATTAAAGTGTCAATCGCTGAATGATGAGTTAGAGAATAGCATTAACACGGATGTGTTGGATTTAGTGTTGATGGAGATTGCTTATAAAGGATTTGAGTTAAGTCAGACAGTTATATCTATTGAAGAAGTAGAAGGATATATTCAAGTAGTACTAAATAGCTGCACAAATATTTTAAAGAAAATCGAAAGTAATTTTGTATTAAAAACCTTGCAACAACTTGGAATTTGTCGAGTGATATCTTGGGGAACTTCTGCAAATTTTGTATTTAGCCATATCACTTTTCAAGAATATTTTGTTGCTCGTTATATTTATACCCATAGTAAGGTAAAGCAAATCGTTCCCTATCATTTAAGCGATCGCCGTTGGCAAGAGGTCTTTTTAATTCTGGCGGGAATGACGATTGGCAATACTGAGGAACTATTACTATGTATGCAGTCACAAGCTAACAACTATATCAATACAGAAAGATTGAGGGAGATTTTAGATTGGATCGATCAAGTATCTTTTAGATCTCAAGGCAATCTTAAAAGTGTTGCTAGGCGCATCGCAGCGCTTCTATTAGCTCGTCCTCGTTTCTTAAATGAACTTGCCCCTGCTCTAATCTTAACGAGAATGTTAGGGCTAATTCATGACCTATATAACGCCTTTGACTCATCCCTTAATTTTGATAAAGTATTAGAGGCAGATCTATCGATGAGTCTTGCCTATGCCTTAGATCTTGATAGTGCAACGGAACTACAGCTAACTCTGCAACTCTGTAGGAATCTTGAGGAAACCCTAGCAAGTGTTAACTTTGATAGTAAATATATTAATTTTTTGTCCCTAAGTAATCGACTGGAATCTCTAAGTAGTCAAGCTCCTAGCTACGATCAGTCCTTTGAAGTGCGGGAAGAGTTCCGTAATAAGATCAGTCGAACATGGTTCCAAACACTATATTTGCCTGTGGAATTAAGTCGAATTTCTCATCGTGAAGTAGAATCATTAGAAAATTATCTCTACGCTAATTTATTAATTGTGCAATGTAAAAATATGGCGATCGCTGTTTCGCTAAAAATTTGGGAAGAAATAGAATCGAGCATCCTAAGATGCTCACCATAGCTTGTTGTAGCACCCGCGTAGCAAATAATTTAGGACTTACGCAAAGCAACGCATCGTAAGGGCAATTCATGAATTGCCCTTACGATGCAGTGCGGGTTTCAAATCATTTTGCGTAAGTCCTATAATTAATTTGTAATTCGCTAAGCCGCCCGCGTAGCGGGCAGCTTAGCGAATAATTAATTTACAACTCGAAGCTTAGTAACTTTAAGGGTATATTTGCCGCCACTACTACCACCAAAGGAAGAAACTCGCACCGTATAGGTTCCTGATTGACGCACTTTAAAAAAGATTAAAGAGTTGGTGGTGTCACTAGCTGCATCATCATTTTCGGCAATCACATCCCCCTTGACATCAAGCAAACTTAACACCGTATCAAAACTTCCTGAATTGACGGTAATTTCTAATCGCTCATCTTTTTGAGCATCAAGAATATAGTCACGGGCAAAGCCTTTTTGACCTGTGGGAATATCCTTGTCGGTGAGAATATCGTTAACTTCAGTACCACTAGATATTACTGTTGGTTTATATACAGAGCTGCGAACCTGCGCGAGGGACAAGCTCGCATGGCTAGTTAAACAAATAGCGATCGCCCCTAACCCAGCCGCAATACCAGTAATCAGCTTGATCGGAACGATGGAGACTAAGTGGGAAGGTTGATAGTTAGACAGGCTTAAATATTTCACGAAACTTCTTTTAATTCAGAGAATGTCAATTTTAACTGAGTAGATTCTACTGTGGAATTAGCGGCACTATTGGCAAAGGGGATGTCCTTGAGAGATGGTGATTTGATGGTAGGAACTATTTGGATTTTGCCATAAAATTCTTCTTGAAATAACTCTACCTTGGACTGCGAAGACATTAGCAATAATCCCCAAAATACACCCACGCGATCATTAAATACGGCGGCGAGATCTGTTATCTCAATCTCTTGATCGGGATGGAGCATAAAATAACGCTCGATTTCTGCGACCATTTCCGATAAATTTTCCTTGTGAGCAAGTTGAGCGATCGCCTTCATCGCTGCCTTTCGCGCCATTTTACTTTGGCTAGGACGTTTGGCAGGTTTGCTAATTTTACGATCCACAATTTCAGCGATCGCTTCAATCTGAGCAATTAACTCTTCAAGGGTGATGCGCCGCGCCTTGGGTGGTAAGGCTACAGGTAAACGCCGCAGCCTTTTATCAAAATCCGTTGGCAATCGTAAGGATGCAGCCATTGCCTCGGACTCTAGTTCCAGATCATCGGTACTTTCTGCAATTTGGTCATAGACGCTTTGGCTATCCGACAGGGAATTTGCCTTGAGCAGCACCAACATTGCCGCGTAGAGCATCGCTTGCCCTGAATCGTACAGGTCACGGCGATCGCTGACAATTAACCGAGACAAAAAGCGATCGACGACATCAATTACCTGCACATCCCAAGGATCGATCTCGCCTCGCTCGGCAAGGTCAATCAATAGGGCAATGGCATCTTTTGTAACTGATTCGGCGATCGATAGAGTCATGGGGCTTACGAGAAGCGGATGTTTAAAAATATCACTGATTGTCAGGATCTATCTACAAAAAACTAAAGAAAAAGACGCTTTACGTCTTTTTCTTTAGTTTTCTTTAGTTTTCTTTAGTTTTTGGATTTATCTTCATCAATCTCGACATCGATCGCCGATGCAGAAACCAAGCGTTTGCGTTCTTCAATTTCCACGGTTAAATTTTGGACGGTTTCCTGTAAATTCTGGATCTGCACATTCTTATTACGCATATCGATAGATTTTTGTAAGCCTGACCATACACTAAAAAACCAAGCTAAAACTGCACCTAAACCCATCGCCAAAATAAGCTCGACGGAAATGGGTGCAGCGACTTGGAGTTGAGGAATAATTTGGATAGGGGCGGAAGCAGTGTTTTCTAAGGCAAACAGGACTAGGGCAAGAGCAACGATAAAAATAACAACAAAATTAAGTTGGCGCACAGTGATTTAACCCTATTTCTAAAAAATTCTTAGGTAATGGTTTATCAGATAATGCTCGTAATGTCCATAATAAAGTGAATCCAGAGAATTTTTGAAGAAGAC
>DCSN01000205.1:0-10033 GCA_002325645.1 Pseudanabaena sp. UBA1465 | reverse complement strand
GTCTTCTTCAAAAATTCTCTGGACTTGTAGGGGCGAGTTGTGTCTATGACTACATCTATACAGAAGCCTTTGCCGCAGTTTTGCGTACACCTGATATTTTAGAATTGTTCCGCTTAATCTCTTCTTCGGTTAATGGCACAATATCGATGTGATTGAATAAAGTCGTGACGAAGGTAAATAGTAAAAACGGTAAGGATGTCACTACAATTAAACCAACTGCTCCAAAGGAATAAATTGGTTTACTCATTAATGAAAGTGCCGAGGCAAGAGCCGCAAAAATCACCCCTAACCACACAATTACCTGACCCAAAATATCACTAAGGGTGAGGGTACAAACAAAGCGATACTTACCAATGTCGTTCATCATATTTCACCAGTTAGGATAGATTTATAGTTGGAGGATGGAGGACGCATAGCGTCCTCCATCCTCCAACTATTTAGCAATAAGTTAATGTGTTAGTTCACAGTATACGAAGCGTCTTTAGGTTTTTGAGTTACGTTTTATTGAGAACTTATGCACATCTAAATTGTGGAAGTGCGCCCCTTTGGGGCGCACTTCCATAATTTAGGATTGGTATTATTTGGACAAAAGTTATGTGGGATGAAATAGCGATCGCAATTTCGCAAGCGACAGGAGCAAAATTTACCAGCGATCGCCGTCAAGCTCAGTCGGTCGGATGTATCAATCAGACCACCAAGCTATCGGACGGACAGCGTGACTTTTTTGTAAAAACAAATGACTCCCATCGTCTAGAGATGTTTATCGCCGAGGCGATCGCCCTAAAGCAAATCTATGAGACCAACACAATTCGTGTGCCACAGCCCATCTGTTGGGGAATTGCGGGGAATGCGGCTTATTTGGTGATGGAAAAGCTGGAATTAGGCGGTCGCCAAGATTGGGAGGCGATGGGGAGAAATTTGGCGGCGATGCATCGTGTTACTAGCGATCGCGGCTTTGGCTGGGAGCGAGACAATACGATCGGCGCAACGCCCCAAATTAATCATTGGACAGATAGGTGGATTGATTTCTGGATCGAATATCGTTTAGCCTTTCAGATCCGTTTGGCAAAGCGTCAAGGTTGGCGTTGTGATATTCCTGAAGAAAAAATTTATAAACTAATCCCCAGTTTTTTTCGTGATTATCAACCAAGTTCCGCGATGGTACATGGCGATCTTTGGGGTGGTAATGCTGCCTTTAGTAATGGTGAGCCTGTAATTTTTGATCCTGCCCTATACTTTGGCGATCGCGAGGTTGATCTGGCGATGACCGAATTATTCGGCGGATTTCCCGCCCAGTTTTATCGCGCTTATCAAGCGGACTATCCCCTTGATGCTGGCTATCAACAACGTAAAACCCTTTACAATCTCTATCACATTCTTAATCATTACAATCTTTTTGGCGGGAGCTATGGCTCGCAAGCTAATCGGATGATTGCAAGTTTTTGTGAGTGAAGGTGTCGCGCTGCGACATCTTCACTGGGTTTTAATTTGGCGGCGGCTATGGCTCGCAAGCTAATCGGATGATTGCAAGTTTTTGTGAGTGAAGGTGTCGCGCTGCGACATCTTCACTGGGTTTTAAATCCCTTTAGAAATATTGAAATTATTACGGCAAATGATTTTTAATTAGGGGCAATTCATGAATTGCCCCTAATTAAAAATCATTTAGAATTGCTATATGTGAAATTCGATTTCTAATAGTGATAAATCATCCTCAAAGGGATGACTATTAGCCGCATCTTTGACACAAGATAATATATATTCAATACTTGATAGGCGATCGCTAGGTATTCTAATAAAAGTATCAATTAAAGCGTTAAGTCCCCAGATACTGCCATCATCCTGTGAAACTTCATAGACCCCATCACTAAACAAATATAATCGACTACTAGTATCAATCTCACAAATTTGTTCTTGATAGGTTACATCGGGCATCATTCCAACTGGCAAACCCGATGTTTTTAAAAGTTTTATTTTGGGGATTTCTTCATTAGAAATTAGCACCGATGGCGGATGTCCAGCACTTGAATAAACAAGTTTATGGTTTTGTTTATCATACACACCGTACCAAATAGTAAAATACATATCATTATGTACAGACATTTGGAAGTTATTATTCAAGTCACATAATACTTCGCTCGGTCTATAAAAATTGGTAGTGGTTTGGGCAGTTCTACTACGCCTTAAACTACGCGTACGCATCAAATTTAAAACAGACACAGATAGTAAAGCCGAGCCAACTCCATGCCCTGATACATCCAGCAAGTAAAAAGCTAAGTGATCAGCATCTAACCAGAAATAGTCGAAGCTATCACCGCCCAGTTGCGTTGACGGCAAAAAACTAGATTGAATTGAAATTTCGCCTTCAATGGGTTCAGGCAAAAGCGATCGCACATATTGCGAAGCTTGAAATAATTCCTGCTCGATTACTTGTTTTTGGCTTTGCAGTTCTTGGGTGGCGTGATACAGCCTTAACCCAGCCCTCACCCTTGCCCTTAACTCATTAATCCGTGGGGGCTTACTTAAAAAATCATCTGCTCCCATTTCTAGCCCGCGTACCAAGTCACCTTCTTGATCCCGCGCCGTTAATAAAATCAGATAAATATTGGCAAGCTCAGGATTACTTTTGATGATCCGACATACTTCTAAACCATCAATGACTGGCATCATCCAGTCACAAATAATTAAAGATGGGTGTAACTCTCTGACCTTGGCAAGCCCCTCCTCCCCATCCTTGGCTAGATAAACATCATAGCCCTGACTCTTGAGGAATCTCTGAAGAGTCAGTCTGATCGTTGGATCGTCATCAATGATGAGAATTTGAGACATTGAATATCTATTCGTTAATTGTGAAAGATTTGGCAACTCTAGCAAACAGATCTTTAACTTTATCCCAGCGTCTTTCGGAACTAGAAATGCTTAAGGTATAGAGATTTCCACGATTTGTGGATACGGTCACGAGGTCATGACGTGGCTCGCCTTGCAAACGCTTAACTGCATACTCAAAGGTGTAATAGTTGCGATCGCCAACTGCTCTTTGCTCAGCATTAAGTAACTTGGCTTGACGACCCGAACCCTCTGGAGCAACCACGCGCTGCTGTAAACGTACTCCGATCGCCTCAGGATCGCCAATTTCTTCTAGCGCTTTCACGGTTTCTAGCTTACTAATTGCCACAGATACATTTTCTGATGGCTCAATGATGTCATGGAATAAGATATCAATCATCGAGTTACCCTTAGTCTCTGTCCAACCATTGGGATATAAAAAGCGATAGCCGTCTTTGCTATCTGCAAAGGGAACTAGTCCACTGGTGGGCGTATTCGCGCAACTGGTCAGCAACAGGGCAAATAGCACAAGTAAGGTGGAGACAGCACGTTTAAGCATAATTCGAGTTGTTAAATGAAATAAATAGCGAAAATGTTATCAAAAATATTAAGAGACTCTAGCAAAAGGTAGTCAGGTAAATGCAACTACCAATTCTTTCTAAGACTTGCTAATACTAGAATACAGTACTGTAGCAACCTGCACTCAATGAAAGCCCCCAAAAAATCATGGCAGGAAATCGTAAAGTGCTAATTCTCGCGCCCGATCATGGCGATTAATTTTAGAATTGTTAAGTATTGCGTCAAAAAATTACACTTCGTATCTAACCATCGGAGGGGATAACCCTAGTATGATAGTTTCTATATCGGAAGTTATAGAAAATGACTTAGTTTGTCATTAATCAAAACTCTGTATTCTTTTTCAAAAGATTAAATTTTAGTTTACATTCACATAATCTATGAGAGGCAACGTGGTGACTAGCAACAAATCTGTAGAGCTTCAACAAGGTGATCTCAGCGAGTATGTCGCACATTTACAAGTACATATGGCTTTGCAAGCTCGTAACCTCGTCCCGAATTTGAGCAGCAATCATCAAGACAGCCGTAGCAGGATGCTATCGCGTACTCAAGCAGATTTCGAGAGACTAGCTTCTCGCTTGTAATTAAAAAAAATAATTAAAAAAGAGGCGCTTTGCGCCTCTTTTTTTTACGCTAGGCAAGGGGCTTAAGCCCCTTGTTACTAATTTTTTGGCACAATAGACAAAGTAAGATCAAAGAAAGTCAGCTTCGCTGACTTTCTTTGAGTAGTAAAAATCTATTTTGAGGTGTCATGCAAGCTGAGACGTTAGAACTGTTGGAATGGAATCGTTTATGTCAGCATTTATCAACATTTACAACGACGAAGCTGGGGGCGATCGCGGCGGTGCATTTGCCGATACCTGATCGTTATGATCAAACATTAGAATTACTCACCCAAACTAAAGAGGCGTATTCCCTTGAGGAACGCAATGCAGGGGTGTCTTTAGATGGGATTCAGAATATTACGGAAGCGGTGCTGCGTGCCGAGAAGCAGGGGATTTTGTCGGCGGGGGAACTATGGGCGATCGCCACGACTTTGGCTGGGGCGCGAAATTTACGCCGTCAATTAGACAATGCCGATTACTGCCCGAATTTACAGATTTTAGCTAGTGAGTTACGAACTTATCCCGATGTCGAGCAGGAAATTTATCGCTGCATTGATGAGGGAGGCAATGTTTTAGATCGGGCTTCGGTGCGATTAGGGGAAATCCGTGATGAGTTAACCTCAGTGCGCGATCAGATTTTGACCAAGCTGCAAAATATCATGCAGCGCAACTCTAGTTCCTTGCAAGAACAGATTATTACTCAACGCAGCGATCGCTATGTTTTGTCGGTTAAGTCGCCCCAACGCGATCGCATTCCGGGAGTAATTCACGATACTTCGAGTACAGGTATGACGCTATTTGTCGAGCCTAACTCCGTAGTACAGTCCAATAATCGACTGCGACAACTCCTAAAAATGGAGCAAGTGCAAATCGAAATTATTTTGGAAAATCTGAGTACAAAGGTGACAGCGATCGCTGAGGATTTACAAAAATTACTGATTATCGTCACCAAGATTGATCTAGCGGTGGCAAGAGCGAGATATGCCTATTGGTTAGGCGCAAATCCGCCCTATTTTGCTGACCATGAAGCGATCGTTTTGCGGCAGTTACGGCATCCTTTATTAGTTTGGCAACAGCGCAACGAAGAGGGGCGCGAGGTTGTACCTGTAGACGTGTTGGTATCACCAGAGATTTCCGTAGTCGTAATTACGGGACCGAATACTGGCGGTAAAACTGCCACCTTAAAAACCTTTGGTTTAGCGGCGCTAATGGCAAAGGTCGGTATGTATATTCCTGCAAAGGAGCCTGTGGAATTACCTTGGTTTGATCTTGTCCTTGCGGATATTGGTGATGAGCAATCACTGCAACAGAATCTCTCAACTTTTTCGGGACATATTCGCCGCATTGGTAGGATTTTGGACTCAATTTCAACTCAATCGCTAGTTTTGCTCGATGAAGTTGGGGCTGGTACTGATCCATCGGAAGGCAGTGCGATCGCCACAGCATTATTGGAACATCTCGGCGAACATACGCGCCTAAGTATTGCCACAACCCACTTTGGTGAACTCAAAGCCCTGAAATATCAAAACCCCAAATTTGAAAATGCTTCCGTAGAATTTGATGATGCCTCCCTTGCGCCCACCTATCATTTACTGTGGGGCATTCCTGGCCGCTCCAATGCTTTAGCGATCGCAGGTCGGTTAGGTTTACCACAGAATATTCTTGATGCGGCTCAAGTGCGGGTGGGCATTGGTTCGGCGGAAATGAATGAGGTGATCGCGGAACTCGAATCTCAACGCCGCGAACAAACTCAAAAAACAGAAGAAGTAGCCAACTTATTAGTGGAAACCGAGCGCTTGCACCGTGAGATTTTGGATCGTGCGGAAAAAATGCGATCGCAGGAAAAAGAATTGCGTGAGCGTCAAGAAAAAGAAGTCCAAGCTGCGATCGCGCAAGCTCAAAAGGAAGTCGGTCGAGTGATTCGTAAATTGCAAAAAGGTGAACAACTGGGTGAACAAGTGGCTGCCGATGTCCAACGCACTGAACAGAGGATCGGAGAATTAACCAAGCGACATATGCCTGTAAGTCCCGAAGCGAAAATCGAGGTGAAGGTGAAAGTCGGCGATCGCGTGCGGATTCCCAAATTTGGCAAAATTGCTCAGGTTCTCACTGCCCCTAATAGCTCTGGTGAATTTTCGGTACGGCTTGGTACAATGAAGCTATCAGTTAATTTGACGGATACCGAGCCAATTTAATCAGAAGGGATGCTTTGCATTCCTTCTAATAATCTAATTTTATGTTGCAATTTTTTCAGTTTGAAGCCGATTTTGTCTCCTCATTGCGCTGTATTCCCATGCAATTACGCTACAAACTTGACACCTGTGGCATTAAACTAAAACTTCAGCATTGGCTAAGTTTTTCAACAGGCGATCGCCAAAAATTAGTTGAGTTGCCTTGTACAACTACCGCCGAGATTGAAAATTATCGCGACAATCTGCGATCGCTGGTTTATCAATATTTCCAAACATATCCTAATGATTTACCCATTGAAACTAATCCTGCGTGGTTACAAAGCGAATTTATCCCGATCAGTGTTTCACACCATGCGGAGGAATTAAAGGTGGCGATCGCCCCATCGCAATGGCAAGCCCTCACCCCCCTACAAAGATTTGCCCTGATTAAGCTCAGCACATCCAATCACGAAAACAATAATTTTTTACCCGCCTTACAGGAATTTGGCTTAGTTTGATACGAGAAGCAAGCTTCTCGTATCAAACTAGCCCTACAAAAATTTGGTATGCCATAAAAAAAAGGAGTGCATAGCACTCCCTTTTTTTATGAAAGTTGACTCAAGCGATAGCCAACACCATGAATTGTCTCGATCAAGTTGTGGGGAGCGCCAGCACCCTTCAACTTATTCCGCAAACTCTTAATTGTCGCGTTGATCGTATCTTCTCTAGGAGGATCAGTCAGTGACCAGACGTGTTCGACAATGGTGATCCGCTTCAGTACTTGACGACCATGATGGAGCAACAACTCTAGAATGTTGTACTCCTTGGGAGTCAAATGCACAGACTGCCCCGTATAGGAAACCTCGTGCATTCCTGGATCGAGTTGCAATTCCCCCCAACGCAGAACAGTGGGTTCCGCGATCTGAGCGCGGCGTGACAAAGCGCGGATACGAGCCATCAATTCAGGCGGATCGATGGGCTTAACCAGATAATCGTCAGCACCAGCATCCAAGCCCTGAACCTTATCCGAACTCATGTCAAGAGCCGTAACCATTAAGATTGGAATATTATTGCCATGGGCGCGTAAACGGCGACATAGGTTAATACCATCGAGCTTAGGCAACATAACATCTAGCAAGATGAGATTATAATCATCAGCTTGAGATTTCTCCCAGCCTTCTTCTCCATCTCTAGCAATATCTACAACACAATGCTGACCAGTTAGAATTTCGGCTAACGCATCAGCTAAATTGGCATCATCTTCTACAAGTAGAATTCTCATTGGATCGAACAATTCTTAGTGATTTTAATCTTCGATAGGTTTTTGAGTATATGTTAACGGATACCTTTGCAGGTTTATGAAGAATATGAGCTTTATAAATCTCGTTAACACGATTCACCCCTATCTATTCGTATCATATACGAAAGATCGAATGCTTTTTCATAAATACAAAAATTTTAAGTAATGTTGCGACATAAATGTTGTCATTTACCTATAATCCCTTGTCTTTTCAGTTAAATATCGTTCTAGAATTACTAGCTTTGAGCAATTACTTCTCCGAATGATCCCCAGCAAATCCAAAAACAAGATCAAAAACAAGATCAAAAACAGTTGCAACTTTATGTGCTATTTGCGTGACGCTGACATCGTTGCTAAGTTAAATTGGGGTTGGAAAGAGTCAAAACATCTAAAAAAAATCTGCGTTAAAAAATGACTGCGAATTTATCTACTTTTAAAACAACTGCATCTCAAGAAATTTTTGCCAGAGCCAAAGAACTAATGCCAGGTGGTGTGAGTTCCCCAGTCCGTGCTTTTAAATCCGTTGGTGGTGAGCCGATCGTCTTCGATCGCGTCAATGGTGCATACGCATGGGATATCGATGGTAACAAATATATTGACTATGTTGGCTCATGGGGACCCGCGATCGTTGGACATTCGCACCCCGAAGTCATCGAAGCTTTACATAAAGCTTTAGAAAAAGGCACGAGCTTTGGTGCGCCCTGCGTCCTCGAAAACACCCTTGCCGAGATGGTGATCGAGGCTGTGCCTAGCGTCGAGATGGTGCGCTTCGTCAACTCTGGTACTGAAGCTTGTATGTCCGTACTGCGCTTGATGCGAGCTTTTACAGGACGTGACAAAATCATCAAATTTGAAGGTTGCTATCACGGTCACGCCGATATGTTCTTGGTCAAGGCAGGTTCAGGCGTAGCTACCCTCGGTTTGCCCGACTCCCCTGGTGTTCCTAAGTCCACTACGGCAAATACCCTCACGGCTCCCTATAATGACCTCGAAGCCGTCAAACAGTTGTTTGCCGAAAACCCCGATCAAATTTCTGGCGTGATTATTGAGCCAGTAGTCGGTAACGCTGGTTGCATTCTGCCGAAGCAAGGATTCTTGCAAGGTTTAAAGGATCTCTGTCATGCTAATGGCGCTTTATTAATATTTGACGAAGTAATGACGGGTTTCCGCCTTTCCTACGGCGGCGCACAGGCTCGTTTTGGCATTACTCCTGACTTGACCACGATGGGTAAAGTCATCGGTGGTGGCTTACCCGTAGGCGCATATGGTGGGCGCAAAGAGATTATGTCCCTAGTCGCTCCTGCTGGCCCTATGTATCAGGCAGGTACATTATCGGGAAATCCTTTGGCGATGACCGCAGGGATTAAGACCATGGAAATCCTCAAACGGGCTGGTTCTTACGAATATTTGGAGCAGATTACCAAGAAGTTGGCTGAGGGGATGTTGGCGATCGCCCATGAAACTGGACATGCGGCAACGGGTAACATCGTGGGAGCAATGTTCGGTATGTTCTTTACCGATAAACAGGTCTATGACTATGACGATGCGAAAACTAGCGACACTGCCAAGTTTGCAAAATTTCATCGTGCGATGCTAGAGCATGGTGTTTACCTTGCCCCTTCACAGTTTGAGGCTGGTTTCACCTCCCTTGCTCACACTGACGCTGATGTTGATGCAACTTTAGCCGCAGCTCGCACAGTATTGTCGCAAATCCCTGCCTAGAATAACTTTGATGAGATGAGCTAGTCTCATCTCATCAAAAAAACTGTATTTGGCGGCGGCTTTCGCGAAAATTCATTTACAATGTTTGTTAAGTTGCCTAGGCTTGCTCACCAGCAAACTCCAATGGTTTGACTTAAGTCCCTAGAATACCAAAGCATTGAACTTTCCCATACTTAAAACCGATGCTGACAGAAAATTCAACTGCTAGTAATAAATCTAATAATGGTAATTACAATGGCGCGGCGGCTCCTGTGCAGAGATCTGATTATTACATGAGCTTGCATAAGGAGCTAGATGAGCTTGAAGTAATGGTTCTTGATAGCTCACTGCGTTTGATGGGTCATACTGTCATCGATGAAGAGAAACTCTGTCAGCAAATCGATCGCGTAAGATTATCAGTCCCTGAGTCGATCGCTAAGGCAGAAGAAATCCTACTCTACAAACAAGATTTAGTTGCCGAAGCCCAACAATATGTCGAAGATTTAATTAAATCTGCTGAGCTACGCGCAAGTCAGATGCTAGAAGAGTCTCTGATCATCCGCCAAGCTGAGCAAGAAGCAAGTCAAATTCGCCGTGAACTGCAACAGGAATGTGAGCAGTTACGCGCTCAAACCCTCAATGAACTGAGCCAAATGCGTCGTCAAGGTCAAAAGGATCTCGATAGTTTGCATCAGAGAGTGACTAGCGAAGTCCAAGATATGCAACGTGGTGCTGATGAGTATAGCGATCGCGTTCTCGGCAATCTAGAATCTCAACTAATTGACATGATTAAAATCGTGCAGAACGGACGTAAGGAATTACGTCTTTAAATATTACTGATTCTAAATTAGTTTGTG
>DCSN01000006.1 GCA_002325645.1 Pseudanabaena sp. UBA1465 | reverse complement strand
TCTACAACTTCTCAGCAATTAATTAAGGAATCGGATCTTGCTCTCTACCAAGCCAAACGAGAGGGTAGAAATTGCGTTAAAGTATGGTCTAACAACGGGTAATCAAGGATATCGCAATGGCATTACCAAATTTTCAAGTCTTGATCGTCGATGATAACGAAATCAATCGAGATATGTTATCCCGACGCTTGCGTACAAAAGATTATAATTTATCAATGGCCACCAATGGACGTGAAGCCCTGTCAATGATTCGGGCAAATCACTATGACTTAATTCTTTTAGATATCATGATGCCTGAAATTGATGGATACGCAGTATTAAAATATTTAAAACAAGACTCTGGGTTACAAAATATTCCAGTCATCATGATTTCTGCTCTTGAAGAGATGGATAGTGTCATGAAATGTATGGAAATTGGAGCAGATGACTATCTAACTAAGCCCTTTGATCATGAAATGCTAAAAGCAGCAGTGAATCGATGTTTGCATAGTCAGATCAATCCTCCAACTATACCAACAGGTTATTATTCACAACCGAATAATCTATCGAGAGTTCCACCTATTAGTACTAATACGAAGGAACAAAATACTGAGTTCAACTTACCTGAAGACACTACTCGTAGCACCCCAACTAATGCGATTACGATCAATGAAGTCGTAATGAGGATTATGCAGTCAGGAATGATTAATCGCAAAGGCTATTTATATTTTAGCAAAGTGATCTATAACAGTTTGTTTGAGAATGCGGGGTTAAGCGATCGCGAGATTAATCAGATTCGTTCCATTTTTGATGCCATTCACTCAGGCAAAATTAAGGTAGTTAAATAGGCGGCGCTTTGCGCCGCCTATTTAACTAACGCTCAAAACTAGCCCTTTGAGATAGGAACCTTCAGGATGAAAAATACTGGTGGGATGATCAGAAGCATGGCTCAAATGATCTAAAACTCGAATAGTCCGACCTGACTCGATCGCTGCCGCAGTCACGGCTCCTGTAAAATTCTCCACATTCACCACCTGCGAACAGGAGAATGTGAATAATAATCCGCCACTTTTTAATTTCGACATAGCCTGTAAATTCAAGCGTTTATAAGCCTTCATAGCTGAATGTCGCGCTGATAAACTTTTGGCGAAGGCAGGGGGATCAAGCACGATCGCCTCATAGTCAGAGTCGCATTGCTTCAAAAAATCAAAAACATCGCCCGTAAAGGATTTATGAATAGCTTGGCGATCGCGATCAAAATTTGCCGCAATATTCTGATCTGTCCATTCCATCGCTTTCGCAGAGCTATCAATAGAATGGACTTCCTCTGCACCTGCTGCCATAGCATAAACAGAGAAACCGCCCGAATAGCAGAAGGTATTTAAAACTTTTTTGCCTGTCGCATACTTGCCAAATAAACGGCGATTTTCTCTTTGATCCAAGAAAAATCCTGTTTTTTGACCGCGTTCCCAATCAACAATAAACCGATGTCCATATTCCAAAATTTCAACACTATCGTCAGATTTTTCGCCTATCAATAAACTATCTTGGGACTGGTTTGGGGAGTTTCGCGAAAGGGTTGCCGAGCTTTTGTCATACACTGCTTGCAAGCGATCGCCAGCTTGTTGATCGTAAAGTTCTTTCAAGATTTCCGCAATATCTTGACGATAGCGATAGGTTCCCAAAGAATGGCACTGTAAAACCGCCGTCCCACCATACACATCAATAATTAATCCCGCTAAACCATCCCCTTCAGAATTAATTAACCGATAGCAATTGGTTTCTGGATTATCAATTAAGCCTAATTGCTGTCTCAAAATAAATGCTTGCTTCAGGCGATCGCGCAATAAACTTTGCATCGACTCCACAGGCTGAAACGATAGCACCTTAATCGCAATACTACCTAAGCCCCACAAACCGATCGCTAAAAATTTGCCATCTTCACTATAGGCTTCGACCAGATCGCCATCATGGACTTCACCTTGGAGTTTAGCGATCGCACCCGAAAAAATCCAAGGATGAAAACGCTGAACCGCATCGACTTTTTTACGATGAATAATCGCACGGGGCAACGATGGCATAGCTAATTACTTTAATTTACACAGGCTTTTAACCATAGCATAAGTAGCTACACTCCAAAACTATGGCGATCGCAGAGCGATCGCCATAGTTTTGAGCCTATTCAGTAATTAAAAGCAGTGCTTAGCAATGCTTTTAATTATGCTATTCTCAAGAAGCCATCATTATTGATAATGTCATGACTTCCGTGGAGACCACCTATTCACCTGAAGCCCTCAAAGCTGAACTTAACTCAAAAGGTTGTCGCATGACTCCCCAGCGCGAGGTGATTCTCAGTACATTCCAGACCCTCCCTGAAGGTGAGCATCTCAGCGCCGAAGACTTATACGAACGCCTAAAAACTCAAGGGGAAAATATTAGTCTATCCACCATCTATCGCACTGTCAAAATGATGGCAAGAATGGGCATTTTGCGGGAACTAGAACTCACCGAAGACCATAAACATTATGAGATTAATCAACCCAAGCCCCATCACCATCACCATTTAGTCTGTGTAAAAACCAATCGTGTGATCGAGTTTAAAAACGATCAAATTCTCTCGATCAGCAAAAAAGTGGCGGATAAGTATGGGTTCTCCGTCTTAGACTGCCAACTGACAATAATTGGTGTCAGCCCCGAAGGGCAGCGCTCTATTTTTTAGTTATTTCAGGTATACTCCCTTCCCAGCCTAAAAAAACAAGAACTAGAGGTGCGGCGCTTTGCGCCGCACCTCTAATTCTTGTTTGGCTATAGCTATTTTTTTGGATATCTTTCAGTTGGCCGTGGCTTGATTTTGCTTAGCAAAATCGACTTCGGCGTAAACGCGGAATCTTTCTAAATCTTGCTGTAGAGTCGATTCCACTAATTTCCCCAAAAACAAATTATCCATAAGTTGACCGATCGCAGGCATCGCATAGGCAATACTTAATTTGACGATGGTTACATTGTTAGGACGGGCATAAAAGCGCACTGCCCCACGATTAGGCAATCCGCCAATGGATTCCCATTGCATAATTTGGTTAGGAATTTGTTTGAGAATCCGAGATTTCCAAGTAAAAGTTAAACTATTTGTACCAAGCTTCCAAGCCGATATTTCAGGATCATCTGTAATTACTACAGAGTCAATCCACTTCATCCAACGGGGCATTGCGCTTAAGTCTGACCATAACGACCACGCATATTCCACGGGAATAGTTACTTCAGTTTGGACGGTATGTTCTAGCCAGTCACTCATTGGATAATAGTTAATTGTTAATAATTGTTATCTACATCAATCATATCGTAGATTTCGTATATAAAAAACCAGAAAACCGTACCGCCCGCTTAGCGGGCGGTACGGTTTTCTGGTTTTTTAATTATGCTGAGGTACTTACATTGAGTGTGGCGAAAGCCATACAAGCAATGTACCGATTATGGAATACTCGTAAGACTAGACTAAGTGACAACAATCGTAATAAAATGTTAAGACGATATAGCTAGTTTGACCACTGGAAGAGTTTACTGTGGGTTTATTACGCCATTTTACAAAAGACATCGGCATTGACCTCGGTACTGCCAACACACTTATATATGTGTCTGGAGAAGGTATCGTGTTGCAAGAGCCATCAGTTGTTGCGATCGATCAACGAGATAAGACTGCCTACGCAGTTGGAGATGAAGCAAATAAAATGATTGGGCGCACACCTGGTGACATTATTGCCGTGCGTCCTCTCAAAGACGGAGTAATTGCCGATTTTGACTCTGCGGAGCTAATGTTACGAGCCTTCATCCAAAAGGTCAAAAAAGGCGTTTTCAATCCTCGGATTGCGATCGGCATTCCTAGCGGTGTTACAGGCGTAGAATGGCGAGCCGTCATGGATGCCGCCCGTCGCGCTGGAGCCAGTGAAGTTTACCCCATTGATGAACCCATTGCGGCAGCGATCGGTGCAGGGCTACCCGTCACTGAAGCGACAGGTAACATGATCATCGATATCGGTGGTGGTACTACTGAAGTTGCGGTTATGAGTTTGCAAGGGATCGTATTGAGCGAATCTGTGCGCGTTGCAGGGGATGAACTCAGCGAAGCGATCATGAAGTACATGAAAACCGTGCATAACCTCGTTGTCGGGGAGCGTACTTCCGAAGAAATTAAAATCAAAATTGGCTCTGCTTATCCCATTAAAGAAGAAACTTCGATGGAAGTAAGAGGCTTACACCTATTGTCAGGTTTACCTCGTACCGTCACCGTCAAGTCTTCGGAAATTCGTGAAAGCATGAGTGAGCCACTCTCGGTGATTATCGAAGCGGTGAAGCGGACTCTGGAACGAACACCGCCTGAACTTGCTGCCGATATTATCGATCGCGGGATCATGTTAGCTGGTGGTGGTGCATTGCTCAATGGTATTGACACCTTAATCAGTCATGAAACTGGCATTGTGACGCATATTGCTCCAGCACCTCTTAACTGTGTGGTGATTGGTGCTGGTCGTGTACTCGAAGATTACAAAAATCTTGGTCGTGTATTAACCAGCCGTTTGAAAAGTTTATAGGTAACTTTTTCATGGATTCAATTCGGAGTTGGTGGGAGCGTTATAGCTTTCAAACTGCCATCGTTACTGCTGGTATTGGATTGGCTTGGGTAATTCGCCAGACTCAAGGTGTGGCGATTATGGAAACCTATCAGTTTCTCAGCAAGCCTTTCCAGTCAGCAGTATCGAGACAAGAGCTAATCGAAGATGCCCAAGTGCGGGAGTTGAAATATCGATTGACTGAGCTAGAGTCACAAAATCAAAGGATGAAGGATCTTTTGAAGGTAAGAGCTAGTTCTACTGACAGTGGTGTTTGGTCAACAGTGATTGGTCGTGGTGCAGATTCTTGGTGGAATCAGATCTTAATTGGTAAGGGTAGTAATGATGGCATTCAAGCAGGTGCTGTCGTTGTTGCGCCTGGTGGTTTAGTAGGGCGTGTTACCCATGTTTCACCAAATAGCAGCCAAATTTTATTGATCAGCGATCCTAATAGCCAAGTCGGTGTCATTATCAGTCGTAGTCGTTTTAGCGGAATGCTGAAGGGGCAAAGCCAAAATATTGCAACCTTAGAATTTTTTGAGCGCGATCCCGATGTTAAAGTTGGTGATATTGTGCATACTTCACAATTCAGTACTCTATTCCCTGAAAATGTTCCTGTAGGTCGGATTAAGTCAATTAACCTCGATAAGCAGCCTTCGCCTGAAGCGATCGTTGAATTTTCTACTCCTCTTGGCTTATTGGAATATGTAAAAGTTTATCCTTTTCAAGAAAAGCTTTAAATGCTCGATCGCAATACGTCTTTATCTAAAAAGCTTTTGAACTGGGGAATAACCCTTGGTTCATTAGTATTGTGTATCTTAGCGATGTATACCCGATTTCCCGGAATGACTTTGATGGGGATCGCGCCTAACTGGTTACTGATCTGGTTAGTGGCTTGGAGTGTCAATCGTCCTGTTTTTCTATCGGTGATGGTAGGAATCGCATTGGGTATGGTGCAGGATGGGATGACCTTTGCGGATGTAAGGGTTGCCCCCACCCATGTTTTAGGACTAGCGATCGCGGGGGGACTGACATCTCTTTTGCAAAAGCAGCGCTATATGCAGGAAGATTTCATTTCGATCGCCTTAATTGTGTTTGGGATGGCGGTAATTGTGGAGACGATGCACGCAGTGCAGCTAACCATAATGGGCGCAAAGATGGATAATGTATGGATTTTGCAGCAAAAAATTGCGTTAAGTTCGGCAATTTTAAGCAGCTTATGGTCGCCAGTAATTTATTTTCCGCTTAGTCGTTGGTGGCGATCGCTAGAAAGAAAAGAAGAATGAACTACCCCACCCTGCTACGCGAGGATGGGGTTTCTAAATTCCCATCGAGCAGAGAGTGTTTTTTACGCTTCTTAGAGTCAAGTTGCTGCAAACCGCCACAATAAGTAGGGATTGGAGTAGAGCTTAGCTCTCCACGTTTGACGATGCTCGTTCCAAACACCGTAGAACCATACAAAACCCAGTTGAGCATGACCTTAGCCGCCGCTACATCCCTGTCCTCAATGCAACCGCAAGGGCAACTATGGACACGCTCACTGAGTTCTTTTTTCTGAACACGACCGCACATAGGGCAAGTTTGAGACGGCTTAACTTTTTGAGTAGGGATCTCTGTATAGCTGCCCCCTGCCTCATTGACCTTATAATCAATCGCATATTTCAGCATACCGATCCCAACATCAAGCATATTGCGGTTAAGTCCAGTTTTCTGAGCTTTACGCTTACTGCCCTTCTTTGCCTTGTGGGTCATGCCCTTAATATTGAGCTTTTCTGTAGCAATTAGGCTATTACTGCGAACTATATTGCTACTTACTTGATGCATCCAATCTTGTCTCTGAATGCCAACCTTGCGGATTAGCATAGAGACTTTGCGCTGTGCTTTTTTGAACCGATTAGAAGCTTTAATCTTCTTTTTACGATTTGGCGATCATTTGCGACGCTTTTCCTTATTGGCTTTTTTGATATCCTTGGCAGCTTTTGCCAGGAATTTAGGAGCATCAATAATCGTGCCGTCACTCATCGCAATTGCATGATGTACTCCAAAATCTAAACCGATTGCGCCATCGCCAGCAACGCGGACTAACTCA
This sequence comes from Pseudanabaena sp. UBA1465, assembly GCA_002325645.1. Lineage (GTDB taxonomy): Bacteria > Cyanobacteriota > Cyanobacteriia > Pseudanabaenales > Pseudanabaenaceae > Pseudanabaena. The sequence goes on along the minus strand of DCSN01000006.1, from coordinate 13,121 downwards.
CAGTTCAGCGTAATTGATGCGTACCATTTCCCATTGCGATTAAGTATGGTGCAAGTACTAGGATTACCCCATTGCCTTGCTGACCCACGCATTTGGATCTTACCTAGATTAGACAAATCCAAATAGCCGTTTACACCATCAGTTAGGGCTTTCCACCCTGAACTAGCAGGATATGTCCATCCTGAATAATGGCGTATTGACTTGAATTTTGGATAGCCGCCTTTCTTGGTAAAGAATCTTTGATATGCAAAGTCAACTCGTTTTAGGGTTGCTTGCAATGCTTGCGATCCAAGTGCTTTGTACTCAACCCATACTTTTTTGAACTCTGGCAATCGGTTTTGTTGATCGAAATAGGTAACAGACTTATTTTCATGCTGATAACTATCTCTACGGTCTGCAAGTGCAGAATTATAGAGATAGCAGTGCATCCTTCTCCACTCATAGAGCATCTTCTCTTGAGCCGAGTTTGGATAAAGCCTAAATGCGGTGCGCCGTGTTACCATAGGTCTATTGTAACATATATAAGCTACATGAGAGAGAAGATTTTACGAGTTAGAATGAATCAAAATGAATGGGATATCCTACAAAGTTTGGCTGACAAAGAATCCCTGCCAATCCCTGAATATATCCGATTCCTGATTAGAAAACTGAATGAATCAGAGCATTGATTCGCTGTCGCTCAATTTATTTGCTGGTCGCTTTCATCCCCTCCTTGCTTTCCTACCGTGTACACACAAGTCATAAAACCCAGTCAAGTCAACAATTAATCGCCCCCTAGCCCCCAATTCTGGGGGAACAAGAAAATAAAATTCTTTCAAAGTCCCCCAGAATTGGGGGATTTAGGGGGCTTAGATCAATCAAAACGTGGACAGTTAGACTTGTGTGTACATGGCAGCCCTGCTTTCGGGGGCGGCGAGGAAGGGGAATTTCGCTCCGTTAGGTTAAAACCTGTGCGAAGCACAGGTTTTAAAATAAGAAGATGGAATATCTGTTTTTTGGTTTAGCGATCGCTTTAGTGATTGGCTTTGAGTTTGTGAATGGCTTTCATGACACGGCTAATGCTGTAGCGACTGTGATTTATACAAATACGCTAAAGCCAACCTATGCAGTTGTCCTATCGGGAATTTGTAATTTGCTGGGAGTCCTGACTTCAAGCGGCACGGTTGCCTTTGCAATTATTGCCCTGTTGCCTGTAGATCTAGTGGTGAATCGATCAACATCACAAAGTTTAGTCATGGCGATCGCTTTATTACTATCAGCAATTATTTGGAATTTAGGAACTTGGTATTTAGGATTGCCTGTATCTAGCACCCATACTTTAATTGGGGCAATTACTGGAGTTGGGATTGCTAATTCTGTGATAAATTCTTTCTCCTCAACAAATAGCTATTGGTGGGATGGCATCAATTGGCTGAAGATGCAGGAAATTTTGATTTCACTGGTAATTTCGCCATTGATTGGATTTGGCGGCGCAGCAATTTTATTTCTAATTGCTAAATATTTAGTCCGCCAAGAGGAATTTTATACTGCTCCAGAAGATAAGATTCCTTCGTTATGGATTCGCACTGTCTTGGTTTTGACCTGTTCGGGGGTGAGCTTTGCTCACGGGTCTAATGATGGACAGAAAGGGATGGGTTTAATGATGCTAATTTTAGTAGCGATTTTACCTAGCTTTTTTTCTTTGAATTTGAATACGAGTCCTCAAGCGATCGCGCAATTAGTCACCTCATCAAATTCCGTAATTCCCATCTTATCTTCGCAATTTCTGACAAATACTAGCCAAGAACCACCCCTAGCGAATAGTCGTGATTTGCTTAGTCAGTTTCTCAAACCGCAGGGACAAATAAATGAAAATATATGGCGATCGCTGGTTGTTGAGAGTCAAATTATTGCCGAAAAATTATCAATTAATAACAACTTGCTGGATATTGCCGAAAGCGATCGCCGCCAAATTAGAGATGATATTTATCTTGTCGCCAGTGCCATTAGCAAATTAGAAAAGCAACAATTATTAGCTAATTTTAAGCAAACAGAAATAATTATTAACTATCGCAATCAATTAGATCATCTCACCAAATTTATTCCCTATTGGATCAAAATCACAATTGCTTTGGCTCTCGGTTTAGGCACAATGATCGGATGGAAAAGAGTTGTCGTTACCGTGGGCGAAAAAATTGGCAAAGAGCATCTTAACTATGCCCAAGGAGCATCCGCCGAGCTAATCACGATGACGACAATTAATGCCGCCGATTATTTTGGATTGCCTGTCAGTACTACGCATATTCTTTCCTCAGGGATTGCTGGCTCGATGGTTGCCAACTGTTCAGGGGTGCAAATGGATACTTTAAAAACTCTTTTGTTAGCTTGGCTATTGACCTTACCAAGTTGTATTTTGCTTGGGTTTACAACTTACATGATTGGTTTATTTACACTTAAATCGACAGCCTTCTAAACCAATTAGGGTTGGTGTTCCTACCAAAGGTAGGAACACCAACCCTAATTAAATATAAATTGTCATCGTTGCGTTTAAAACTGCTAAATTTAATTAATGATTAAGATAAGGATGTAGTTAAAACTACATTTTTCTGCTGTTTTTTAGATCTTTGTAAAGCTAAGCCCCCCGTAAATCATATGCCTAAAAAGTCCACAGTTATTTCTCCCTCGATCCTTTCTGCTGACTTTAGCCGTTTGGGTGACGACATTCGTGCAGTTGATGCGGCGGGTGCAGATTGGATTCACGTTGATGTGATGGATGGTCACTTTGTGCCAAATATCACCATTGGTCCATTGATCGTTTCCGCGATTCGTCCCGTCACCACTAAAATTTTAGATGTGCATTTGATGATTACGGAGCCAGAAAGATATGTGGCTGACTTTGCCAAGGCTGGCGCAGATATCATCACCGTTCATGCAGAGCATACCGCTTGCCCTCATTTACATCGCAATCTTTGCCAAATCAAAGAACTCGGTAAATTAGCGGGTGTATCCCTCAATCCTTCCACACCTTTAAGCTTCATTGAATATGTTCTCGACCTGTGTGATTTAGTCTTGATCATGAGCGTTAACCCTGGATTTGGTGGTCAGAGCTTTATTCCTAACGTCATTCCTAAGATTGCGAAGTTACGTCAAATGTGTGACGATCGCGGACTTGATCCTTGGATCGAAGTTGATGGCGGTCTCAAGGCAAATAACACTTGGCAGGTTTTGGAAGCTGGTGCTAATGCGATCGTAGCTGGTTCGGCGGTATTTAATGCCCCTGACTATGCCAAAGCGATCGAGGGTATTCGCAACAGTAAGCGCCCTGAGTTGGTAACAGCATAAATTCAGCGCTTTGCGCTTAAACGAGCCATAAGAAAACCATTAAAAGTGTTGCTTTGCAATACTTTTAATGGTTTTCTTAAAAGAAGAAGCGGTGCATTGCACCGCTTCTTCTTTTATATTAGTAACTTTGGTGGAATCGATAAAAAGAGAATTCCGTTAGCAGTCCAAGGTTGAGCTTCTGGTAGCACTAAACCAATAATGCCAGCCTTTTTTAGCACTAAGACTCCCTTAGACTCTCCCCAGAGCAAAGTTTCTGCCCATGTAGTCAAGTCAGGCTCATGACCAATTATGCCTAGAGATGCCCTCGCAGGTTGGGGATGTTGACTGAGCCATTCTGTAGCCCACTGGAGCCATGTTTCCAAACTTCCTTCGGGGGCAAGTTCCGAGGATTGCTGCACAGGACTACTAAAGACATTCGTAAATATCTCGGCGGTCTGTTGGGCGCGAACTAAGGGGCTAGTTTGCAATAGGTCAAAGCGCAAGCCTAAATCATAGAGACGCTTAGCAACTTGTTTAGTTTTCTTTCGCCCTTCATCAGTCAGAGGACGCAGAGTATCATCCTCGTAATTCTCGCGATCTTCAGCAATACCATGACGAATTAAATAAAGGCTAGGCATTGACTAACAACCCTTCCAGAAGCCCTTCAAATAAAGCTTTACCGTCAGTACCGCCCAAAATTTCTTCAGCAGCACGTTCAGGATGGGGCATCATTCCCAGAACATTACCCTGCTTATTGCAAATCCCTGCAATGTTAGATATTGAGCCGTTAGGATTAGCATCATCGGTGATATTGCCGATCGCATCGCTATAACGGAATACAACTTGATGATTGTCTTCAAGTTCTTTGAGCGTATCCGCATCGGCGAAATAGCAGCCTTCACCGTGGGCGATCGGTAAAGAAATTACCTGTTGCTTTTGATATTTTTTGGTGAAAGCTAAATCATTACGCTCAACCCGCAAAGGTGCGCGATCGCAAATAAAGTGTAAATCGCGATTTCTGACTAATGCACCTTGTAATAAGCCTGATTCAGTCAAGATTTGAAATCCATTACAAATGCCTAATACATATTTCCCTTTGGCGGCGTGTTCTTGCAAAGATTTCATTACAGGCGCAAATCTGGCGATCGCCCCACAGCGTAGGTAATCACCGTAGCTAAATCCCCCTGGTACAACGATTACATCACAATCGCTAATATCGGTATCACTATGCCAGATTAATTTAGTGGGCTGTTGCAGAATTCCGCTAGTAACCGTGGCAACATCGCGATCGCAGTTGGAACCGGGGAATACGAGAATACCAAATTTCATATTGTCAATTCCTATATTTAATTCCTAGGCGATCGGGGTTAATTCAACGCGATAATTTTCGATGACAGGATTTGCCAATAGCTTATCGGCAGCTTCATCTAATTTTTGAGATGCTTCAGCTTCATTATCAGCATCAAGAATGATTTCTACATACTTACCGATGCGAACTGAGTCAACGTGGTAGTCCATTTGCTTAAGGGCTGACTGGACAGCCGTGCCTGCGGGATCGAGTACTGATGGACGGAGGGTAACAAATATACGGGCTTGGTACTTCATGCTTGCTGCGATCGTAATTAGGTCTAATTTTACAGCGTTCTGGGCTCAAAGGCGAACCGACAAAAATCTAAAAGTGTTACAAAGCAAGACTTTCAGATTTTTCTTCATAAAAGAGGGTTCGCGCCAGCGAACCCTCTTTAAATTAATTAATCCTCATCATCGAAATCATCGTCATCGTCATCATCGTCATCATCAAATTCCACATCATCATCCACTAGCTCATCGTCAAAGCTGCGACGACTCCGAGGCTTATCAATCACGCGGATTGGTTCAATGCGAGGCTCAATGATTTGATAATTACGAGCAGTATTGTCATCAATGATCACATCATCCGCTTCTTCGTTATAGCCAACATCTGGCTCATAGCCATTATCCACATCGACGACTGGCGTATCGTAAGCATTGAAGCCAGTACCCGCAGGAATCAGACGACCGATAATTACGTTCTCTTTCAGACCACGCAACCAGTCAGATTTACCTTCGATCGCCGCCTCAGTTAGCACACGAGTAGTTTCTTGGAAACTAGCTGCCGAGATAAAGCTATCGGTGTTCAAACTTGCCTTGGTAATACCCATCAATACAGGCGTATAGTCCGCAGGTGCGCCACCCGTGATATCCATCGCTTCGTTGATTTGCTCAACTTGATGCAGTTCCACAAGTTCACCTGGCAAACGAGTGGTATCACCGCCATCCTCGATGCGTACCTTGGAGGTCATCTGCTTGACGATGACTTCAATGTGCTTATCGGAAATATCAACACCCTGAGATTGGTATACCGATTGAACTTCGTTCATCAAGAACTCTTGTACCTTCTGTAAACCAATGAGGGCCGCCTGACGAACGCCAAGGGATTCCTTGTAAGCATGGAAGTAAATGTCGAGAATGTCATGGGGATTGGCGGGACCATCGGTAATCGCTTCACCTGCCAAGACTTTTTGACCATCGGAGATGATCACACTCTGACCCGCATTAAAGGAATAGTCATCATCTAATACGCCGTCATCACCAAGAATCTTAACTTCAGGATTATCGTCAGAATCGTAAGTAACTTGAGCAGTACCTGCGGTACGGGCAAGCACACACATTTCCTTAGGCTTACGCGCTTCGAGCAGTTCTTCAATCCGAGGTAGACCTTGGATAATGTCTCCCGTTTTCGCCCGTTCAAATACCAGCAAGGCGATGTTGTCACCCCGTTGCACAAGGTCAGCGTCATGGATTTGCAACAATGCCCCAGGAGAGACGAGGTAAGGACGACCGATACGGAAGACCACCTTGCCATCTTCCACCTTGAGTACTTGACCTGATTCTTCAGTAATTACCCCTGCGCCAATTTCGTCACCCGCTCTTAAAAGATCGCCAGATTTTACACTTGGGTTTGGACAATCGGTAGTAATGCAATCAGCTTCAGTGACTACGAGTAAGCGGCGGACTACTTCCGAGCCTTGGCGAATACCGCGAATTTGTCCCGCACGTTTGCAGAGGATTTCGGTACGAGCAACAACTGCACCAGGGTCAATGCGATCGCCATCATTTACGAGCAGACGAGTCCGCGAGTTGCTATGGGCAGGATCGCCAGAGGTATCTTGACGGATCACAAGAGATTCGAGAATTACTAATTGCAAACGCAAGCTACCAGGGTCTTTGTCGTTAGGAATAAACTCGATATCGGCAGCCAGTTGAGGCGCATCGGTATCAACTTCTAGCAATAACTGGGTTTTGAGAAGCTCAACGCTGTCGATCGCCTTAACGCGATCGCCATCCTTATAAGGAATCCGTTGCACAGCCCGTAAACCAATCGAACGACCTTCTTGGTTAACCGACTCTTGGCTAGGAACCGTAGGTACATCAGGAACTTGGTACTCTTCTACGGGACGCAAAAGTAATGCAGGCCCCTCAGTCGAATCCAAATATTCGACATAACGCAATTCAGTCGATGTCAGACCTGGCATGATTTCTGTACCAGGGTAAGCCAAAGAACCATTCTTTTGTATCGCTGTTTGTGGATCATCAACCAAGTGTAAATCCCCTGGTTTGATCACAATTTCGCGCAAAATATCGTTCTTTTGGAATACTTCAACCACACCTGCGGTTTGGCTGAAGATATCCTTAACAACTTCAGTACCAGCTTCGATAAACTGGTTTTCTTCCACCATCAACAGCGAAGCATCTTTGTTAACTTCATGGGTTTCTTCAGGAACCCAAAGCAATGTGCCGCCCTTGACGACCTCATAGCCCTGTTTGCCCTTGCTACGCTTAGCGACTTCTACACCCGCAAACTTGATGATACCGCCACTCTTCGTGTGATAAGTATCATCAATTAGTTCCGCAACCACCTGATTATTAGTTAGTTTAGTTCCAGGGGAAGCCTTGAGGGAGAAGCTTTGACCGCCCTGAGTTTCCAGCACATAATGCTCACGCCCCTGATAGCTCTCTTCTTTAACGATCGCCTGATCAAGAATTACCGAAGCAGTAATAATTTCCACCTCACGGTTATGTCGGCTGTCTTCTTCGCTCAGACGCACCACACCACCATGCTCAGTGATCAAACGAGTTTCCGCTAAAACATCACCTTCGTGGACTTGAGATTCATTCTTCACAGTTGGCTCAGCACCTGGGGGCAGATTATACACTTCACCCGCCAAGACCCAAACCCGACCTTTTTCACCACGAGCGACATAACTGGTGTTGCCTTGACGGTCTTTCTTCTCTTCGATCGCCAGATCCGAGAACAATACTTCACCAGCCAAGCCAGTATTGAGCGCCTTGGTTGCTTTTTCCGTAGTCTTACGGGAAGTCTTACCTGTGATAGACACCTCAGCCATTAATTGATTTGGAGTTACCTTCTGTCCATCACTTACCAATAAAGTCGAACCTTGGGTAACGGCGTAAACGCGCTTACCTTCAGAACTTTCAAGGGTGAAATCACCATTGGATTCAACGATGAACGCATCTTCACCGTGACGGGTACGCATGGGGCGAACCTTCAACTTCTTACTGTACTTAATCGTGCCATCATGGGGGGCGCGTTGTTGTTCAGCAACTTCCCCAGTAAATACACCACCCGTGTGGAATGTCCGCATGGTTAGCTGTGTACCAGGTTCACCAATGGACTGCGCGGCGATAATTCCAACGGCTTCACCGATGTTTACTAATTCCGCATGAGCCAAGCTCCAGCCATAGCACATTTGACAAACCGATCGCGTCGATTCACAGGTAAAGGCTGAGCGAACACAGACTTCTTCAACGCCAGCCTTTTGAACTGCCAAGGAAAGCTCTTCCGAAATCTCTTGGTTACGCATGACGATGACCTCGCCAGTCTGTGGATCGACAATATCTTCAGCAGCCACGCGACCAAATAGGCGATCGGACAGCTTAATTAAGGTCTTTTCGCCATCACGCATTGCCTTAAGCCTAATGCCGCGAGTAGTACCGCAATCATTTTCGCGAACGATCACATCCTGTGATACGTCTACCAGACGACGGGTGAGGTATCCAGAGTCAGCCGTTCTTAGCGCCGTATCCACCAGTCCTTTCCGCGCACCGTAAGAGGAAATAATATATTCAGTAACCGTCAGCCCTTCACGGAAATTCGTTTTAATCGGTAAATCGATGATTTCCCCTTGAGGATCAGCCATCAAACCACGCATACCGACTAGCTGACGCACCTGCGAGATATTACCCCGCGCTCCAGAGAACGCCATCATGTACACAGAGTTAAGCGGGTTATTCTTCTTAAAGTTTTTCACCACCTCATCCTTGAGGTTTTCGTTAGTGACGTTCCATGTATCAATTACCTTTTGGAAACGTTCTACTTCCGTAATTTCGCCTCGGACATAACGGTTAGCGGTTTCTTCAATCTCTTGCTCCGCCGCCGCTAGCAATGCTTTCTTACTAGCAGGTACTTGCAAGTCATCAATACTAATCGATACCCCAGCCTGAGTTGCATAGCGAAAACCTAACGCCTTCAGTTGGTCAGCAACATTAGCAGCGCTAGTAGTTCCATAGTGGGTAAAAGCCCAAGCAATCAGCTTTTTCAATTGCCCCTTGTCAATGGTGCGGTTAATAAAGCGTTGAGGCTTCTTTTCTTCAGGCGAATCCGTGTTGCTAATCGTGAAATCTGCCATGGTATTAAGCTATTAAATAATCTTGTAATTAGTTCAAATTTTTATGATGTAAGAGAAACAGCACAAAGCACTGTTTCTCTTAACACTCAGCTAGCCAGTGATGCGTAAATTGCCTGATTGAAAATTACGCGCCCAGGGGTAGTTTTGACATACTGCGAAATCAATCCACCTTCAGCATCTTCGCGAATGCGACGGAATGGAAATTCCTTAACCTTAGTACCATCCTCTAAAACAGTGACTTTTGGTTCTTCGTTATCCTTCTCCTCGCCCTGACCTTCAATGATGCCCTCAAAGCGTACCCATACATTGGAATGGATATCAATTTCCTTCTGTTCGTAGGCCATCACAACATCATTGAAATTAGCAAAGTAACGTCCTTCACCCCTTTGTGTATAGGGATTTTCGGTGGTGAGGTAGTAACAACCTAAAACCATATCTTGGCTAGGCGTGACAATTGGACGACCTGTTGCAGGGGAAAGGATGTTGTTAGAAGCCAACATCAATAGACGTGCTTCAGCTTGAGCCTCAATGGATAGAGGAACGTGAACCGCCATTTGATCGCCATCAAAGTCGGCGTTAAAGGCAGGACATACAAGGGGATGTAATTGAATCGCACGACCACTAACCAGCAATGGCTCAAAAGCTTGAATACCTAGTCTATGTAGCGTCGGAGCGCGGTTGAGCATGACGGGGTGTTCACGAATCACATCTTCCAGCACGTCCCAAACGGCGGGATCATTACGCTGAATCAGTTTTTTGGCAGCCTTGATATTATTTACCAAACCTATTTTGATCAAGCGGTGAATTACAAAGGGTTGGAATAGCTCGATCGCCATTTCCTTAGGCAAACCGCATTGGTGAATCTTGAGGTTAGGTCCGACCACGATAACCGAACGACCTGAATAGTCAACCCGTTTACCAAGCAAGTTTTGACGGAAACGACCTTGTTTACCTTCGATAATATCGGAGAGGGATTTGAGGGGACGATTATTTGCGCCAACTACCGTACGACCACGACGACCGTTATCGATCAAAGCATCCACGGCTTCTTGCAACATCCGCTTTTCGTTGCGGACAATAATTTCAGGAGCCAGAATTTCTTGTAAACGCGCCAGACGGTTATTACGGTTGATCACACGACGGTAGAGATCATTCAAGTCGCTGGTGGCGAAACGCCCACCGTCAAGCTGCACCATTGGGCGCAAGTCAGGCGGAATCACAGGAATGACATCTAATACCATCCAGTCAGGTTTAGAACCAGTCGCCACAAAGTTATCAACCACACGCAAACGTTTGATTAATTTGGCGCGTTTTTGACCTTTAGAATTTTCAATATCAGTGCGGAGGCGCTCAGCTTCTTTCTCAAGATTAATATTCTGCAATAATTGCTTAATTGCTTCAGCACCAATACCAACTTCAATGCCATCTAAGACAGTATCCTCCGCATAAATTTGATCTTCGAGATCAATCCACTGATCTTCAGTCAATAGCTGTTTATAAGAGAGATTGTAGGCACTGGCGATCGCCTCACCAGCTTCAACCACTTGATTCTCATGAACAGATGGCAAATGCTTCGGATGTAGCAAGTGAGAGCGTTCTACCCCATCAATGCCCCGAATCCGAATCTCACGGCTATTGACGGATACAACAACCCCATCTACTTCAGTTTCAACTCCAGGATTGAGCACAACGTAGGCGTTAAAGTAAACAATTTGTTCGACATCACGCAAAGGCATATCGAGCAGGGTTGCCATATAGCTAGGAATACCCTTGAGATACCACACATGGGTAACTGAAGCGGCTAACTTAATAAAGCCCATGCGGTGACGGCGTACTCTTGACTCCGTAACTTCTACACCGCAGCGCTCGCAAACAATACCACGATGGCGCACACGCTTATATTTACCACAATGACATTCCCAGTCTTTAGCAGGACCAAAAATGCGCTCACAAAATAAGCCATCCATTTCTGGCTTTAATGTGCGGTAGTTAATTGTTTCAGGTTTTGTGACTTCACCAACCAAACTGCCATTTGGTAGAACACGTTCGCCCCATTTACGAATGCGATCGGGTGATGCCAAGCCAATCTTGACATAGTCAAATCGCTGTTCCACTTTCGCCATACGTTACAACGTCCTTAATTGATTGCTTGGTTAAAAAATTAGTAACAAGGGGCTGAAGCCCCTTGTCTGTCTTAGCTATGATTGCTATTGATTAGTCATCATCCTCATCAAAGTTAATGTCGCCTCGATAGATTGACTCGTAGGTTGGGCGACTAGGGGTGCGGCGAGAACCAACATCCACCATTAGATCAACTTCAGTATCTTGGTTACTGCCGTCTTCCGACAGCTTATGTACTGAAACATCTAAACAGAGGGATTGCAGTTCGCGTACCAATACCTTGAAGGATTCAGGAGTGCCAGGGCGAGGGATGGCATGACCTTTAACGATCGCATTGAGAGCTTCGTTCCGTCCTGTCATATCGTCAGACTTAACGGTAAGAAGTTCTTGGAGAATATAGGCTGCACCGAATGCTTCCAACGCCCATACTTCCATTTCTCCAAAGCGCTGACCGCCTTGCTGAGCTTTACCACCGAGGGGCTGCTGCGTAACCAGTGAGTAAGGACCTGTCGATCGCGCATGGATTTTGTCATCGACAAGGTGAACTAGTTTCAGCATATAGGCTTTACCAACGGTCACAGGCTGATCGAATGGCTCACCAGTACGCCCGTCATAAACGGTCAATTTACCTGGGAATCCATCATTGAAGATCCAGTCCTTGCCAGTATGCTTGCGAGCATGTTCTAGCTGACCATGTACTAACTCGCGAGAAGCTTCTTCGCCGTACATTTCATCGAAAGGAACGATTTTAAAGCGCGAATTCAAGTTTTCCGCAGCCCAACCGAGCAAACACTCAAACACCTGTCCGACGTTCATCCGTGAAGGTACGCCCAGAGGGTTCAACACGATGTCAAGAGGTGTGCCATCGGGTAAGTAAGGCATATCTTCTTTCGGCAAAATGCGAGAAATAATTCCCTTATTACCGTGACGACCTGCCATCTTGTCGCCGACTTGGATTTTGCGCTTTTGAGCGACGTAAACACGGACAACCATGTTTGCCCCTGGAGGTAACTCATCGCCCTGTTCGCGGGTAAATACGCGGACATCGACAACACGGCCCTTTTCACCGTTAGGAACGCGCAAAGAGTTGTCACGAACATCACGAGCCTTTTCACCAAAAATTGCTCTCAAGAGTTTTTCTTCAGGCGGCTGATCGGATTCACCCTTAGGTGTGACTTTACCAACCAGAATTTCTCCAGAACTTACCCAAGCACCGATGCGGATAATGCCCTGCTCATCAAGGTTACGCAGAGAATCTTCACCAACGTTAGGAATTTCGCGGGTGATTTCTTCAGGACCCAATTTAGTTTGACGCGCTTCGATTTCGTACTTTTCAACGTGAATTGAGGTGTAAACGTCATCAATTACGAGTCGTTCATTAATTAAGATTGCGTCCTCGTAGTTGTAGCCTTCCCAAGGCATGTAGGCAACCAGAATGTTCTGACCGAGGGCAATTTCACCGCCTTCCGTTGCTGAGCCATCAGCAAGCACTTGTCCAGCCACGACCGTATCACCAACCCATACCAGAGGACGCTGATTTAAGCAGGTGTCTTGGTTCGATCGCTGATACTTTTGCAGACGGTAGATGCTCTCAAGCCCAGTATCATCAGCCTTAACGCGAATTTCATCGGCGGATACATAGGAAACCTCACCCGTAACTCGCGAGACGATCACCATCCCTGAGTCACGCGCTGCCTGTGCTTCTAGACCCGTACCAACGAGGGGACGTTCAGGACGCAAGAGGGGAACCGCTTGACGTTGCATATTCGATCCCATGAGGGCGCGGTTAGCATCATCATGTTCAAGGAAAGGAATCAGCGATGTTGCTACCGAAATGATCTGTACGGGTGAAACCGCAACATAGTCAATTTCTTCAGGTGTTGCTGTACCCCATTCTTGACGATAACGAATCGGTACGATTTCGCTAAAAATGTAGCCTTCATCATTAGTGGCAACGTCACCAGGAGCAAC
>DCSN01000018.1 GCA_002325645.1 Pseudanabaena sp. UBA1465 | reverse complement strand
GAATTACTACGAATTACTACGAATTACTTGCTCAAGACATTAGCGATCGCCTGTTTCTGCTCATCGTCATAGCCCCATTTCTCAAGGAAAGTGGCATATTCTCCAGTATTAGTTTTTGCGGAGTCTTGCATTTGCGTAGCGATCGCCTGCACTTCAGACAGATCGACCTTCTCCATTAAAAGAGCCGTACGCTTTGCTACGCGATTGGAACCTTGGGCTTGTTCCTCATCACCGTTGCGGCGATGGGCGATCGCCATAGCGGTGGACATGGCGAGGTTTTTGACCAGCAATTCGGCGATCGCGTTGGGTTCGGCTTGCAAGGCTTGAATGATCGCAGGGCTGGGATTGTCGGCAAGTTCCCATTCACCTGTGAGGAAGCAGACAAAAAAGCCCCTAGCACCGTTGGCGGTTTTGACCAGATTGGTAATTTCCGATTGCAATTGAGCATCATCAAGATCGGTGCGCGATAGAAGTTTCTCTGTATAAGCGATCGCTTCTTCAAAGGTCATTGCTTTTTGATTTGAAGATTTAGGTTGCAGCAAGCTGAGTAAATGTCCTTCGGGCGATCGCATAGCAGCAACTTTGCCGAAGGAAGGTTCGCGGATGCGACCTTGCAGGGATGCGCCGAGGGATTCTAATTTGGAGATCGTCTCTTGCAAATCCGCGACATGAAAGCTAAGAATGGGAGAGCCACCAACTTCCGCTTGGTTTTCGGCTCCGTGAATAATGATCTTTGTACCGTTGGCATCGAGTTCTGCCATGTTAGGACTGGCATTGACCACGGTTAGTCCTAGTCCTTCTTGATAGAACTTCACTGCCGCAGGGACATCTTTAATCATCAGCATGATATGGCGAAATTGAATAGTCATTTTGAATTGCTCCTGAATAGAATTGATGCTAGTGTGTCGCGCTACGCACGACACACTAGAAAATTAAAATACAAAGTTCAAACCTGCTCTCAGACTAACTCCTGGCTGGGCACGTGCAGCCAGATCATTACCCACAACCACATTACGCACATCGGAATAGAGAAAATATTGACTATTGAATAGATTGAAGATACCCATATTTAATGTGAGTTGGGGAGTGATTTTATAAAAACCTGTGAGGTCAACCACAGTATAGCCTTGCGGGGTATAAAGGTTGGCGGCGCGGTCACTGGCAAGACGGGTTTGCCCAACGAAGGTCGCAATCAAATCCGCACCCCAAATATTTTCGGGAGCGCGATAGCGTAGACCTGTTACTAACTTGATCGGCTCAACCGTATCTAGAGGTTGATTGGTGGTCAAATTTTCACCAACAGTTAAACCTAGAGCCGAGATCAGGCTAAGACCATGCTTTTCAGGACTAAACCGATATTCACCACTCAACTCAAAGCCGTAGGTACTCGCCCTTGACACATTCTGTGTTTGGAAGAGTAATACTCCAGGAATGCCATTGACAGTGGCAGTACCCGCATTTACAAAGGGTTCAATACGATTGTCGTAAATGTTATAAAAACCTGTCAACCCAAAGTCAAATTGAGGGTATTTTGCCCTAACTCCTAACTCAAAGGTGTCACTGGTTTCTGGTTTTAGATTGGGATTTGACAGGGTTTGATAGCGACTACTCAAATTCGTAAAGCCAGCGTTAATTTCACTGTAGAGGGGAGTACGGAATCCCTTAGCATAGCGCCCTACTAATGTCCATTCAGGGCTAGTCTGCCAGACAAATCCAAGGCTAGGCGAAACTGCTGAATAGTTAAAGTCTGCGGAGGTCACACTAGGGGAGTTATTCAGATAGAGTTGATCGATTTTAGTGGTGAGTTTATAGGAGTCAAAGCGCAAACCTGCGATTACGGAAAAAGTGTCACTAAAGTTGAATTCATTCTGTGCGTAAATCCCTAGACGCAAAGTATCAGAATCAGGAAAGTCCTTGACTGGGAACCTATCGTTACCAACCACATTTGAATTCAGCAGGGTGTTGACCCTAGATGCATTAAAGCGATTTTCAAGCCCGTCTCTAATCCTCTCATTACTGGTGTTAGAGATATCAATGCCATAGGTGAGAATGTTGGCAATCTGATCGATTTTAAACTGACTTTGAAATTGGACTTCACCGCCAAACAGGCGATCGCTAAAGGTGTTTTTGAGGTCACGAATGCGTTGGCGATCATTAGGGAATCCTGTGGGAGAAGTTCTCGAAATATCTTGGAAACGAACTTCATCAGTATTAGCACTTTGATAATAAATAAGTGCTTTGACAGCAGTTAGGAAGCCTGTACTGTTGGGATCGTTGTAGTCATAGGAAATGCTGAAGCGATCGCGAGATGTTTTGTTGTTAGCCGTTTCTCGATTTATGGCAAAACCCATGGGGGGCATTGCCGTGGCGAGATTAATCACGGCATCATCAAAATTACGGAAAATTTCTGTCGTAAAGCCAATTTTGCTAGTGGAATCAATACGATAAACCAGTTTGCCAAGCCAATTATTCCGACTGTTGCTGCGACTACTGACAAATTCATTACCCACGGGAATCCTTGCCTCGGCTCCATCACGGCGAGTGTAGCCTAGCAAGCCTTCAAAGTTCCCTTCTCGAAAGGCGATCGCCGCCGTATTTGTAAAGCCGCGATCGACAGTTTCATAATTCGTAGATAGGCTGGTTACAACCGATTGATCGGGACGCTTTTTCAGTAAATCCTCTGGGTCAATGGTACGGAAACTGACCACGCCGCCTAGGGCATCACTGCCATAGAGGGCAGATGCAGGTCCCCGCACCACTTCCACTCGCTGCAAGCTCTCAATATCCACATAATCGCGCCCAACCTCAGATGTACCAAAAGAAAATCGGTTGGGAACTCGAATGCCATCATTGAGAATAAGAACTCTATTTCCGCCTTGTCCACGAATAATAATATCCTGTAATCCATAGCGGCGGCTATTGCCAACGGAAACGTTAGGTTCATAACGAAATACATCGCGCAGGTCTTGGGCAAGATTTTGATCGAGTTTCTCTGCGTCAATGACGCTAATCGAAGCAGGAGATAAGCGCACAGGTCGCGCCCGCCTTGCCCCTGTAATTGTGATTTCTTCTTCAGGATCATCATCGCGATTGAGGCTGTAGAGAATGCCCTGAGTTTTTAAAGTGACTTCCTGCACAGGTGGCTGATCTTTACCCGCGACATTGACACGGATCGCATTGCCTTGTTGAGTCAAGCTAATGTTACTAATCTCGGCGGTGGGATTGGCACTGTTAAATTCCTGCATATCAGGAATCGCTAAGACCGCGTTGGGAATATAGGCAACAAGATTATTTCCTTCAATGCGGAAATTATTGGTGTCAATGGTAAGCGATCGCCCCTCTACGGTTTCCAGAATAATCTCTAAGCGGGAGCTAGTGGGATTAATCTGCACATTGGTAATTTGGACGGGGGACGCTTGAACAATTTCTGTGGCAAATGGCTTATTTTTCTTGCTTTCTGTGAGAATTGCTGAGTTATTGGGAACATTTTCAGCGATCGCTACATCTTCAAGGAAAACCAATGCGGGAATGCTAAACAATAAAAATGCTGCATTCTTGAGCAGAATGTAATGAAGTTTCATATGATATTGATGTCGATTTGATATTGATAAATTCGATATTTGAGGGCAAGTTGGCGCTTGCCCTTTTTTATTGTTGGGACTTCACCAAAGTCTGCGATGGCGACAGCAAACAGATCTGCAATCCCACAGGCGTAATGATCGTCACCGCATCTACATCAAAAACTTGACGTAGATTTTCGGGGGTGATTACCTCCGCCGATCGCCCGATCGCTTTGATCTCACCATGCTTTAACATCGCTAGGCGATCGCTGTAGCGCATCGCTAAGTTAATGTCGTGCAGCACGGTGATAATCGACAATTGGCGCTCTTGGTTGAGGGTTTTCAGCAGTTCCAATAGTTCTAACTGGTGATGCAAATCCAAAAATGTGGTGGGTTCATCCAGTAAGAGAACTTGGGGATCTTGGGCTAAAGTCAAAGCTAAGAAAGCCCTTTGGCGTTCACCACCTGAAAGCTGTTCCACGGGGCGATCGCTTAATTCTATAAGTTGCGTTTGGGCGATCGCCGTTTCCACCATTTGCCGATCCTCTAAATCCAGATCCCATTGCCACCAAGGTTGATGGGGCGTGCGTCCGAGGCTAACCAGTTGGCGCACCGTTAAGCCCGAGGGAATCGTTTGCTGTTGTGGCAAAATCGCTAACTGACGGGCAACAAGGTTGGCAGGTTGTTGATGAATGGCTTTGCCATCAAGCAACACCGTTCCTGTTTGCGGTGACAGAATGCGGCTGCACATTTTTAATAAAGTGGATTTGCCCGAACCATTGGCTCCGACTAAGCTCAACCATTCACCTTGATGGAGCGCTAGGGACACATTCTGCAAAATCGTCTGTTTGCCATAGCCACCGACGAGGTTTCTGGCTTCGAGCAAAGCGTCATTGAGATCATAAGCATCATGATTTTCCATGACTAACCTCTCTGACCGCGCCGATAGAGCAACCAAATGAATAGGGGGGAACCCAATAGCGCCGTCACTGCGCCCACAGGTAATTCCACCGTGCCGAGTCGCGATAGCAAATCCGCCAGCGTTAGCACCCAAGCGCCACCGATCGCGGAACAGGGCAGAATCCATCGGTAATCGGAACCGACTAGCAAGCGCACCCCATGCGGCACAACTAAACCGACAAAGCCGATTAGTCCCGCCATACTCACCGCACTCGCGGCGAGTAAACTCGCCACGGCTCCGATCGCCAAACGCGATCGCACTAGCGAAGTTCCCAATCCCGAAGCCATGTCATCGCCAAGATTCAGTAAATTCAGGGGACGCGCTAACAAACAACCTGCGATTAATGCCATCCCCACATAGGGACCAACATTATTCACCTCAGCCCAGCCGCGCCCATTGAGGCTGCCAATCAGCCAATTGAGCGCCGACTGAATTCTGCCATCATCGGCAAGCAGGAGCAGTGTCGTCTGGATTGCCCCAAACATCGAACTAATCGCCACACCCGCCAAAATCAAACGCTCAACGGATAAACCGCCGCCCAAGTAGCCAAGGGTATAGACGATAATTGCGGTAGCGATCGCGCCCATCCAAGCGCCCAAGGGAACCAAAGTTTGGACTATGCCAAGGGTAATCATGGCGATCGCCACCAGTCCTGCCCCTGCGGAAATGCCCAACACAAACGGGTCAGCCAGACCATTTCGCAACATTCCTTGCAATAAGGCTCCCGACATTCCCAACGCCGCACCGACCACCATCGCCGCAATAATGCGCGGCAGTCGCAATTCCCAAATAATCGTTTGATTAATGGATTCGCCTTGATGCCAAAGCGCTTGCCAGAGTTCATTCCAACTCAGGGGGACGGCTCCTTGACATAGGGAAACTGCCATTGTGATTAGCAGTCCCGCCGTCAATAACACTAACGGGGGCAAGAAGCGATCACGCAGCAAATGATTAAATTTAACTTTCTGAACTACCATTAACTCAAATTAACTTATTGAAACTTGAATGCAAAGTTAAATAGTGATTTTTCCAACTAATCAATCCTGCAAGCCGATTGAACCTTTGTGTATATTTATCTCTTACAGCAATTTTCGATCAAACGAACCACAAGAAAAAGTTTAAAAGTGTTGCTAAGCAACACTTTTAAACTTTTTCTTGGTTCGGATTTGAGAGCAAAGCGCTGTAAGGTCATCAATAACCAGAAGTTGACTAGATAAGTTAATGATGCGATCGTGAGCAGACTGCCAAGAAATATCGAATAGTCCCGAGAAATCGGCAAAACTAGCTTTGTTTAAGCTCATTTTTTTAATAGGAATTAATTGCAATAAGATTGGCTTCAAAAATTCTACAAGAAAAATCTTATTGAGAATTTATATCATTAAAATCTTAATAAATGTTTACAATTATACTTTCCTGTGTTCTCCATGAGAAAGGAGAGTGGTAGTGATTCACTGCCACTCTCCTTTGGCTTTCGATTTGCCCTAGCTATCTCTCACGTTGCTATAGCCACTTAGACTAAAAGGTGAAATGAAAACTTGTACCCTTAGAACAAGATAGATCTAAGTTTGCCCTAAGTTGTTGCGTTAAAATCTTCACTAACCTTAAGCCGAGGGAAGCGGTTGAATAAATATCAATATTTTTGGGAATACCAATGCCATTATCACGGATAGTTAAATGTAATTTGCCATCATTATCTTGATACAAAATAATCTCGATTAATCCCTTCATGTCATTAGGAAATGCATGTTTAAAAGCATTAGTAAGTAGCTCATTGACAATTAAGCCGATAGAAATTGCTGTATCAATATTTAGTAAAGTTGAACTGATGTCTAACTTAAGTTCAATTTGATCAGCACTAAAATTACTTGAACTATAGAGATTGGCAACGAGACGTTGTAGATATTCACAAAAATCTACTTTGCCTAAATCTTGAGAATGATATAGTTGCTCATGAATGAGTGACATCGTGTGAATACGGCGCTGACTATCTGCAAGTGACTTCAGTGCTTGGGCATCACTGATATATCTTGCTTGCATCGATAGTAAACTATCAACTACACTCAAATTATTCTTAACTCTATGATGTACTTCTCTCAATAGAACTTCTTTTTCGGCAAGGGATTCTTGAAGTCGGTTTTCCACCTCTTTTAATTGAGTAATGTCTGAAGCCGCACCAATTGTTTGTTTAACTTTCCCATCGGAATTACGGAAAAATACGGTTTCTTGGCTATAAAACCATTTCCATTTACCATGAGCATCCTTCATGCGATATTCCAGCAGAAATAGATCTTCAAATTGTCCGTAACGAACGCTATCGTAATGTTGTTGAATCTTGGGTACATCATCAGGATGAATGATGAAATCAAAAAAAGAATCTCCCATTGCTTGGATTTCTAAAGGAGTATAACCAAGAATGTTATGAATAGTACGATTGCAGTAGACATTGCGATTTTCTTCGATATCGTAAATATAGATAATATTGGGTGTTGTATCAGTAATTCGTTGAATAAATTGTTGGCTCTCTTTGAGCGCTTGTTCAGCTTGCTTACGCGTAATTGCGATCGCGATATAAGTAACAATCGTCTCTGTTAATTGAACTTCTTCTTCGGTAAACTTTCTGGGAAAATCGAAATATGCGACGATATCCCCTAGATGTCTTTGTTCATACCTCAATGGAAATGCTGCTAATGCACCAATATTTTCAGCTTGACAGATACTTTGTAAAGTGGGATCACTAGGAAGGAAAGCACAATAGGGGAAAACTCGAAATCTGGATTCCATTTGATGAGATAAATCTGCAAAAGAATCTTCGATAGATTGTTTGTAGTTTTGACTAATACCTATAGATGCTTCACATCTCAATGCGCGATCGCCACTGATCGTGATTATAGATGCTCTTGTAGTGCGTAATGCAGGACAGATTCCATTTAAAGCGATTTGGTAAATCTCATTGACAGTTTGCGCGGCATTCAAAGCCGACACAAAATCATACATTAGCTTTAATCTTGTCAGTTGTAAGTTCAATCGATCTTCTGTCATCTGTTGATCGGCGATCGTTTGGACTAATTGCAAATTAACATCTTCAAGTTGGGGATAGATTTTAGTCATTTGCTTCTCCTCCCACGATCGCATTTCTAATTCTCAAACTGGGAGAACCACAACCGACGGCAAGCCCACTCTGCCCCCCTTTGCCACAGCCGCCCGACTCATCCCAAAGGAAGTCATCGCCGATCGCCTCAATATCTGCCAAAGTTTCAAATACATTCCCCGAAAGCGTTACATCCTTAACAGGCTCAGCGATTTGACCATCGCGAATCATCCAAGCTTCGCCTGCGGTGAAGGTAAACATCTCGCCATTGGTCATGCCGCCTTGCCAATTTTTAGCATACACACCAAGGGGAATGTCATTAAATAAATCCGCTACAGGAGTCTTTCCTTGTCCGATCCAAGTATTCGTCATCCGAACAATGGGAGGATAGTGATAATCCAAACATCGAGCATTGCCCGTCACTTGTTCGCCGAGTTTACCTGCGGTTTCGCGAGAATGGAGCCGCCCTGACAACACTCCATCTTTAATTAACTGCGTGGTGGTGGCGGGGACACCCTCATCGTCATAGAGGTAACTGCCGCGATGTTCCGCAGCCGCCGCACCATCAAAGATTTGGAGATCCGCAGAACCAAATTTGCGACCGAGGCTCATCGTTTCCAACATATCAGGATTTTCGTAGAGCATATCTGCTTCCGATAAATGCCCAAAGGCTTCATGGACAAATAGTCCCGCCAAAATCGGATCGATGACAACGGTGTAGCTATTGCCTTGCACATTGGGTAAATCGAGGGCGGTCACGGCTCGCTGCGCTGCACCGATGACTTGGCGATCGAGGTTCAAGAGGTCGGCATAGGCTCGCCTCGAGCCAAAGGTTTCGCGCCCTGTTTGGACAACATCGCCACCTCTTGCGGTTGCGGAACAACGCATTTCCCAATCTGCCCATTCTTGTTCAATCATTGTGCCTTCAGAATTGGCAAAGATTACTTGTTGGGTGGAATCTCCATAGCGGACAGATGTACTCACCACACGCTCAGAAACCGATCGCAAAATATCGGTGTAATGACTACATAAATCTTTTTTTGCGCTTAGGTCAATTTGATGAGGATGATCTTTGATCAGGGATACCTGTGCTTGAACTAGCACAATTTCCGCCAGCACCGTTTCCGCATTACCCACCCATTTTGCCGCCGCGATCGCTTCTTGAAGTTTATTTTCTAAATTACAAAGATTATTAAAACTGGCAAATCCCCAACCGCCTTTGTGACAAGCTCTGACCTGTCCCCCGATCGAAATACCCGTACTTAGAGTTTCAACCTTACCACTGCGTAAAAAGATATCTGCCCCCTGCGATCGCTCTAACCGAATCGCAAAAAAATCTACATGGGATTTATACTTGCTCACTAAGTCTGAAATTTGATCTTTAACTTGCCATATATTCATGTCTAAAGCTCACAAGCAGGGTTAGGAAATGGGTTGTACCTGTGATTATGGCACAAAAATATCGTTTTTATATAATATTAAATAAAAGTCGGCAGCGCATCGCGCCGCCGACTTTTATTTATAGGGAACATTTGGGGGGAGATAACGACTAAAATAGAATCATGGAGGTGGTGCAATTATGCTGCATACCAACAATCTCCTCACCAAAAGACTCTTCTCAGATATGGCGATCGCTTTGATGCTCGTATCCTCAAGCTTGTTAGTAAGTTCTTCGATTAATTCGCAAACTGATGGGCAAACTCAGCCACAACAAGCGATCGCCACCTTAGGTAATGGGAATTATCAATTTTGTAGTAAGCCTCAACCGCGAAATTTTGATGGCGCAGGCGTATGTTTTAACTTCACGAAAATAGGCGATCGCGTCGATGGATACTATGCCTATCCCCACACTGATGATTTTATCTGTTTACGCGGGGAAGTGAATGGTAATACTATCAAGGGTGAAGCCCTTGCTATGTCTTGGGCTGGTAGAGAATGGATAAATATTCCTAAAACCGAATTCAAGTGGGATGAAGAGGGTTATCTAAGTCTTAATCATCACAAAATTATTCGCAGTTCACGGGGTGAGGGTAGAGGCGATCGCATCGATTGGATTTTATTCCGTCACGCCATGCTAGATACTCAAGGATTTTATCAATATTCACGACCATTGATGACTGCTCCATCACAACTTTGTCAATGGTAAACAAGATATGAACCAGCTTATTCCGCCCGCTACGCGGACGGGATAGGCTAATGATCGCCTGATCGCCCTTTTTTCATCCCCTGATATTAGGTTAGATTCTCGCTAGTTAACTTTTGTAATAACATTGCTGCTATTTTCTGTGGCAATTATCGATAAACCTATAATAGAAGTGAAAGATCAAGGTACTTTTATCTTTCAGTCACAACATTGGAGGTTAAAGCAATGTATGTAGAATGGCAGAACTTTACGGAAGGCAGTTGGACAAGAGAAGTTGATGTTAGGGATTTTATCCAAAAAAATTACACTCCCTACGAAGGATCTGCTGAGTTTCTGGTTGCACCAACCACAAAAACGCAACAGCTTTGGGATGAAGTCTTAGAGCTAATGAAGTTGGAAAACCAAAAGGGAATATTGGATGTTGATACTAAAGTTCCGACGGGGATCGCTGTCCATGACGCAGGATACATTAACCGTGAGTTGGAGCAAATCGTAGGCTTGCAGACGGATAAGCCTCTCAAACGCGCAATTATGCCCTATGGCGGTATTCGTGTCGTCAAGGCTGGTTTAGAAGCCTATGGCTATCAACTTGATCCCCAAACAGAAGAAGTCTTTACTAAATATCGCAAGACTCATAATGATGGGGTATTTGATGCCTACACCACCGAAATGCGGAAGGCAAGAAAGTCGGGGATCGTTACTGGGTTGCCCGATGCCTATGGAAGGGGACGCATTATTGGTGACTATCGCCGTGTGGCTCTCTATGGTGTCGATCGCCTGATTGATGATAAAAAGACTCAGAAAGACTCTCTCGAACTGGACGTAATGGATGAAGAAACCATCCGTTTGCGGGAAGAAATCTCTGAGCAAATTCGCGCCTTGGCAGAACTCAAGGAAATGGCTGCGAAGTATGGCTTTGAAATTGGTCGTCCTGCGATGACTGCCAAAGAAGCCGTGCAATGGTTATATTTTGCCTATCTCGGTGCGGTCAAAGAACAAAATGGGGCGGCGATGTCCCTCGGTCGGGTTTCCACATTCTTAGATATCTATTTCGAGCGAGATTTACGCAATGGTGTAACCAACGAAACGGAACTGCAAGAACTCGTCGATCATTTTGTGATGAAGTTACGCATGGTGCGCTTCTTACGGACTCCTGACTACAATGCTTTGTTCTCAGGTGATCCCACATGGGTTACGGAGGCGATCGGTGGTATGAGTGCCGATGGTCGGACTTTGGTGACTAAAAATAGCTATCGCTTCCTGCATACCCTCGTCAATCTGGGAGCAGCGCCAGAACCTAATTTGACGGTACTTTGGTCAGAGCATTTGCCCAATAACTTCAAACAATTCTGCGCGAAGGTATCTAGTGAGACTAGTTCGATTCAGTACGAAAACGATGACTTGATGCGTCCTACCTACGGCGATGACTATGCGATCGCCTGTTGTGTATCTGTAATGCGAATCGGTAAACAGATGCAGTTCTTCGGCGCTAGGGTTAATCTAGCTAAGACTCTGCTCTATGCGATCAATGGTGGTAAGGATGAAAAATCTGGGGATCAGATTGCTCCTAACTTTGCACCGATCACCTCCGAATATCTCGATTATCAAGAAGTTAACGATCGCTTGCAGCAGATGATGGCTTGGCTTGCTAAGGCTTATGTGAATACGCTGAATGTAATTCACTATATGCATGATAAGTATTGCTATGAGCGCATCGAGATGGCTTTGCACGATCGCGATGTCTATCGCACGATGGCTTGCGGTATTGCGGGGCTATCCGTCGTCACCGACTCGCTCTCGGCAATTAGATATGCCAAGGTGAAGGTGATTCGCAATGAGCAGGGCTTGGCGGTGGATTATGAAACCGAAGGCGAATATCCCAAGTATGGCAATAACGATGATCGTGCTGATAATATGGCGATCGACATTGTGGCAAGGTTTATGAATGAGATTCGTAAGCATCCCACCTATCGTCATGCAGTACCCACGCAGTCGGTATTGACGATTACTTCCAATGTGGTCTATGGCAAGAAAACGGGTAATACTCCCGATGGGCGCAGGGCTGGTGAACCCTTTGCCCCTGGCGCTAATCCGATGCATGGACGCGACAGTTGCGGCGCGATCGCCTCGCTCTCATCGGTTGCCAAACTGCCCTACGGCGATTGCCAAGATGGTATTTCTAATACTTTCTCGATTATGCCAACCGCTTTGGGTAGACAAGAAAGCGATCGCACCAATAACCTTGTGAATTTGCTTGATGGCTATTTCCACGATGGGGGACATCACATTAATGTGAATGCTCTTGATCGCAACACCTTACTCGATGCGATGGATCATCCCGAAAATTATCCACAGCTTACGATTCGAGTTTCGGGTTATGCGGTCAACTTCATCAAGCTCACCCGTGAGCAACAGTTGGATGTAATTAAGCGCACGTTCCACGAAAGAGTATAGGTTTTCTGGTTATCAAACCTTATCCAAATTGAACCGCGCATTGAGCCGCGTAAAGTGTCACTTTACGCGGCTCAATTTGTAATACTTCTATGGTCTTACAAATCATTGATCAAATTGCGTACAATATGATTATTTTTTAAATCATGCAAGGGGCAATTCATGAATTGCCCCTATTTTCTTGTTGCGTATTCATTTGAAAACTGCAATATGCCCCAAAAAATATACTCTCACAAAACATTTTAGGATCGGTGTATATGCAAGATAATTTAAAGCAACTGTTAGAAACAGTTGCTAAGGGGGAATTAAGCCCAGCCCAAGCTTTAGAAAAATTAAAATATCTCCACTATGAGTCCGTGGGAGATTTTGCCAAAATTGATCACCATCGCGCTTTGAGAACGGGATTTCCTGAAGTGATTTTTGGCTTAGGGAAAACTCCAGAACAAATTGTCCAGATCATGCGGGTGATGGAATCGAAAAATCCTGTAGTCATGGCAACCAAAATTTCAGCCGCAGTATATACCCAAATCCAGCCATCTTTGCGCGGATTACGATATTTCCCCCTTGCTCAAATTTGCTGCCTTGGCGAATCCCAAATGAAAAATCAAGGCACAATCACGATCATCACCGCAGGAACGGCGGATTTGCCGATCGCTGAGGAAGCGGCGATCACAGGTGAACTCTGTGGCTATACCGTGAAACGCCTTTGTGATATGGGCGTAGCAGGAATTCATCGATTGCTCAGTCATCAAGAGGCGATCGCCGATGCTGAAGTAATTATCGTGGTCGCAGGCATGGAAGGAGCGTTGGCAAGTGTGGTCGCAGGTTTAGCGGATTGTCCGATTGTGGCAGTTCCCACCAGTATCGGTTATGGAGCCAGTTTTAATGGTTTAGCGCCATTGCTGACCATGCTTAATTCCTGTGCCACAGGGGTTGGCGTGGTGAATATCGATAACGGCTTCGGGGCGGCCATGCTTGCAGGAAAAATTCTTAGACTTAGGAAATAAAAATCAATCTGTTGATTTTTATTTCCTAACGCATAGGGCAGAGGCATAACTTGAGGCGATCGCTAATTCTGTACTAATCAATTTAAGTTGCCAATCATCAATCTGCAAAGTCTCATCGATGGGACTCGCTAGTAATGGCGTAACCTCTAAACTTTTAAGAAGATTGGCAATCCCTGCTCCCGTTGCTTTGCCATAGGCTTCCTTGAGCGTCCATGCTCGATAAAAAGCCTGAATTGCCAAATCTTTGTGGCGATCGCCTAAGTCTTTAATCACTTGTTGCTCTGATGGCAAAAAATATCTTTTGGCAATCCCCTCAACATCACAGTTGGGATTGATAAATTCTAAATCAATGCCCACCTCGCGATCGCGACTAACTGCATAGATTGCTAAATCCTGCGAGTGGGCAAGATTAAAATAAATTTCCTGATTATTTTGCAAATAAGGCTTACCGCGATCGCCATATTGGAAATAAATTTCCCTCGGTTCACAATTGAGCCACTGCGCCAAAATGATTCGCAAATTTCCCCTTGCCGCAATAAAACTAATCTTGAGCCGCTCTCGTTTAAATCGCGCAGCCCGCGATCGCTCATCTTCTGAAAGAAATTGCCAGAGGCGATCGCACTCTGTAGGTGAGATATCTAGACTAGTTTGATAAAGTTGCAAATTTGGACACATGATCAAAAAATCACAAGGGCGCGATCGTGCAAAAATCTAATAGGTAGAAACCAGAGCTTAGTCTGCCTGCTACACAGGCATACCAAGCTAGACAAACTTTTTGAACTTGAGATGGGATTGGAAAAACTCTATGAATTTGCCCCTAGTCATCGGAGCATTAATCGTTTCGCTGTTGCTGTTGTGGTGGTTGCTCAGCGTGATCAAAGCTAGTTTTAAAACGGCCTTTCTCGTAGTTGCCGTTATTTTTGCAATCCAAGTTTTAACGGGCGTTGGACCTCAGCAAATCTTTGCTCAAGTGGGGCAATGGATGGGTAGCTCATTTGGAGGCATAGGCAAATGGCTCCAAAATTGGGGAGGCAAAAGTAAAGATCCCGATCTTAAAAAAGAGTCGGCACTTTTTCTGTTTCACATTGCGGTGGACATATTTAATTCTTGAAATCAAAGGGGATGCTTTGCATCCCCTTTGATCAAGTTAGCCTCCTGCGATCGCAGGAATGATACTTACTTCATCGCCATCATTAAGAGCAGTATTTGCCCCATCAAGAAAACGAATATCTTCACTGTTGACATAAAAATTAACAAAGCGACGGAGATTACCTTGCTCATCACAAATGCGAGCTTTGATACCCGGACAATTATTTTCCAATGAGTCAATCATTTCTTGAACCGACGCACCAGCACATTCTACGGTGGCTTGGTTGTTGGTTAGTTGTTGTAGAGGAGTGGGAATTAAAACTTTAACAGCCATATTTTTGTATCGATTTCTGGGAACTTGAGACTTGAACTTGAGACTTGAACTTGAGAGTTGGACTTTAGATTTTGCCATACTGACCAATCTACATTTTAACGCCTTACCTTACCTGCAAATCCTGAAGCTTTAAATTGCTTAAGCTCCAACGGTTCAGGCTGTTCCGCAGGAATCGCCACCATAATTTCAAAATCACTTTTGCCTGCGGGAATCTCTTCAACTGCACCCAATCTAGTGCGTTCAGGCATCGCATCATTGCCATTTGCATCATAGATCCGCCCAAAAATGTCGGCATTATAAACAACCTTACCTGAGGTATTGTTCGCATTGCCCTTGATCATGTAGCACTTTGCCGACATCACACCGCCGCCTAGCACCATATGTTTACCCGCCTCACCAGTACAGGGTTCATAGATAACATTGGTCAATTTGATTTGCACATTTGCCCATGCAGCATTACTAAAAGCAAAGGTACAGAGACAAATCATCAGAGACAGGGCGCTAACTTGAAGGACTTTTACAAGATTTTTGAAGCTGATAGCTTTATCGGTTGCCGTTTTGTGATTTGCCATTTTATGAGTTGCGATCGCCATAAATAAACCTACTGTATAAACGCTTGGATAAAAAATTTTCAGAAAAAAGAATGGCTTCTTTGACGTGGTAAAATTTATCTTAGCTCTTGAAGGAGGTCTATTTTTAATGCCACTTAGTCTATTGATTGCCACGTTACCTGAAGCCTACAGAATTTTCGATCCACTGGTAAACGTTCTTCCCGTGATCCCCGTATTCTTCCTGCTACTTGCATTTGTATGGCAAGCCGCAGTCGGTTTCAAATAGGTTTCAATTTAAGTCTTGACTTAATCAAAAAACTTATAAAAAACTTTTAGGTACATTTCTATCTAGTTAATCTCTATATATAGTTGTACCGACTCATTTATAAAACAAAAACGATATAAGCGATCGGGGTGGCGGCAACGTTACCCCGATTGTTTTCTCAGGGTATGTCGCAAAGCGACACACCCTGAGGGACTAAAAATCAGATTCTTAATTAACTATGGAAACTATCGGACGCTGGACGAACAAATTTTTGATGTTCAATTTGTTCTTAGTATTTTTCTTTTTTGCATGGCTACTGGTTGCCCTCGGCGGCGAAACCCTGAAAATTAATCTCGGTCTAGAACTATGGCGACAGCTATGGGAACCCCTGATTCAACCCGTATTAGGTATTGTCATGGCTGGGGCGATCGCCAGTGGTGTGATCTCAAAGGTCAAGCAAAAACTAGCTAAACCCTAATCAAAAAAGGCACTTCGTGCCTTTTTTTAATTGAACCAACTGGGCATTAATAAAATTGGGGGATCATAATTACCCATGTGCATATTTTGACCAGATATTTGACCAGATAACTTGGAAGTTAATTGATCAGCGATCGCCCCAGAAATATTTCCAGTACCTGCGATATCAAAAAATGGTAAAGCGATACTGACATTCGCTTGGTTGAGCAATTGATCTAATAGTCTTTCAAAGGAGGCAGGAGATTTCCGAATTGGTAATTCTTTGTCTTCAGGCAAATCAAATTTCTTTTTAGCTAAGGTTTTTAAATCAGCAACAGCTTCATCTAAAGTCCCGATCGCATCAACTAGCTTGTTTTCCTTAGCTTGACGACCCGTATAAATACGTCCATCCGCCAGTTTACGCACCACTTCTAAATCCAGTTTGCGACCTTTAGAAACATCGGTAATAAATTCTTGATAGGTATTTTGCAAAAGCTCTTGCAGTAATTGGCGCTCTGGCTCGCCTAACTCACGAAAGGGCGAAAAAATATCCTTGTAAGGGCCAGTCTTAATGACTTTCGCTTGGATGCCCACCTTATCGAGCAACTCCTTTGCATTAAACCCACTCAAAATCACGCCGATGCTACCCGTCAATGTGCCAGCATTCGCGTAAATCTTCGTCGCCGAACTTGCCGTATAGTAGCCGCCGCTAGTAGCCTGATCGAGCATACTGACCACGACTGGTTTTTTCTCGCTCAGATCCTTAACGGCTGCATATAGTTCTTTGCTTGCGCCAACGGTTCCCCCTGGGCTATTAATCGATAGCAAAACTCCCTTTACCGAGTCTTCTTCGATGAGTTCGCGCAGGCGATCGCGGACTGCCATCGCTCCTGAAGCCGAAGTCCTCGCCCCACTGATTACTCCATCTAGAGAAACTAGTTCGAGGCGATCGCGATCGAGTACTTTCTTGAAATTTAAAGCTTCATCCATTTGGCGACGTTGAATCCCAAAGGTCGCCGAAATAAAGCAAACAGCGACTAAAACGAGGGCAATGATGCGATTGAGTTGCATATCAAATTTTTCTGGTATCTGCTTTAGTTTAATATACAACCCAGAAATCAAAGGCATTGCATCGCGCCACCTCTCATTTCTAGGTTAAAATCATCTTTTTGTAAACTTTCTTCACACTCATGGCTAATAAAGCTCTTACCAATACCTCAACGACAAAAGTCCCTAAAGACAAGGAAATAGTTCGCGATTATTTTAACTCCACTGGCTTCGATCGCTGGCGGCGCATTTATGGCGAAGGTGATGTTAACCGCGTCCAACGCGATATCCGTACAGGGCATCAGCAAACCGTCGATTATGTCTTGGGCTGGTTCAAGAATGACAAAAATGCCTCTGAGCAAACCGTTTGTGATGCAGGTTGCGGTACTGGCAGTTTGAGCATTCCTCTTGCGGCGATGGGGGCAAAGGTTTATGCCAGTGATATTTCCGAAAAAATGGTGGGCGAAGGAAAGAGCCTTGCCGCCAATCCTGAAAATCCTGTGTTTGAAGTTAAGGATTTAGCCGCATTATCGGGAGAATATGACACAGTAATTTGCCTAGATGTGTTGATTCATTACCCTGATCAGGATTCTGAAGCCATGATCGCGCATCTTGCCTCCCTTGCCAAATTTCGTCTCATTCTCAGTTTTGCCCCAAAAAATCCTTACTATATATTGATGAAGAAAGTCGGCGATCTGGTTCCTGGTCCTAGCAAAGCGACTCGCGCCTATTTACACAAAGAAGCGGATGTGCGTCGTGTACTTAAGAGCTTAGGCTTCACCATCAAGCGCAAGGAATTTACTGCCACTTCTTTCTATTTTTCGCGACTCTTTGAAGCAGTCCGCAATTAGTATTTTTGTGGCGCGGCTTCGCTGCGATCTTGATAGAATCAGTCAAGGGGCTTAAGCCCCTCGCCTGATTGAACTATTAACCATCTTTCTACATCCCAGCTTTTATGGTTGCCTTACCCGATCGCCTAATAATGAGTTATGAAGAATATCTTGCTTGGGAGTTAACCCAAGAAGTACGTCATGAATATTTCAATGGTGAAGTAGTAGCTATGGCTGGCGGCACACGCAACCATAATCGCATTTCAGGCAATTGTTTTAAGCTGCTAGACGCGGCTCTAGCCGATCGCCCTTGTGAGGTCTATATATCTGATGTCAAAGTCCAGATCCAACCGCGCAAGAAATACTTTTATCCAGATGTGGTGGTCACTTGCGATGAACGGGATACTGACGAACAGTTAATTTTATTTCCTTGTCTCATTATCGAAGTCCTTTCACCATCTACTGAAGCCTTCGATCGCGGCTTTAAGTTTGAGCAATATCGTAAATCTGAAAGTTTGCAAGAATATATTTTAGTTCAAGTCGAGCAACCAATAGTAGAAGTGTTTCAGCGCGATCAGGGCGGAAAATGGTTGTTTTCGGAATATGGCTTAGGCGATCGGCTATTTTTAAAATCAGTAAATATAGATATTTCGGTTAGCGATCTATATAAACAGGTGCAATTTGAGCAATCCTTTTAACTCTAAACAAAGTTTGGACGCGCTTCGCGTCGCCGAACTTTATCTGTTACTATGCTTGATTAAGCGGCGCGACTTTATCTGGCAAAAAAGCATATGTCAACAAGAATAAGTACTATCTTTTCTCGACCCCTTAAATTGACTAGTTGGCTAATCGGCGCATCAACAATATTAGCCACAAATTTCTGTCTACCTTCCGCAAGCCATGCTTTTGGTCTAATTTTCAGCGACTCATTCTCATTAGGAGGCAGCAATCCTATTAATGGCATAGCTGTGGACAGTGCTGGCAATATTTTTGTGGTTGACCCAGACGGAGGCACTCGCGTTCAGAAGTTTAATAGTAGTGGTATGCGTGATAATACTTTTGGTAATTCTGGTAATTTTTCTGGCAGTTCCGAATCGATTCCTAGCGGCATAGCATTAGATAGCTTTGGACATCTTGTTTTTCCTGACATAAGTGTTTTTCCTGAGCCTGAGACAAATTTGAATGTGAATCAGATTCAGAAAATTACTGGTGCTGGTATTTCAGTGTCTCCCTTCCCCTCCAATACCTCAACCGCTTTAAATGCACCGACCAGCATAGCTGTAAATAAAAAGGACAATATCAATTCTATTTTTATAGTTGATACAAACAGTATTCAAAAATTTAATAGTGCTGGTAGTTCTCAGAGTATCTTTATTACTCTTTCGTTTACTCCAAATGGCATAACGATAGATAGTGATGGCAACGTT
>DCSN01000228.1:19202-23716 GCA_002325645.1 Pseudanabaena sp. UBA1465 | reverse complement strand
CTTCCCACTCACATTAGTTAAAGCAGAATAGTTATTTATAAATTCAGTCAAAGAGCTTACTAATCTTACAGCAATTTGTTTTCAAACCCGCCACAAATTAAAATATAAAACCCGTTGCGGGGCTTCGCCCTGCGACCCTTCTTGTGGCGGGTTTGATCGAGTTTTGCTGTAAATAATATTTGATCGTTGGTAATACGCCATTCACAATTATTTGGCATTGATAACTATTTAGTGTTTCATCAATCATTCTATTGATATCTACTTCATCTTCTTTCTTGACCTCTAATGAAGAAAGAATCAGATATCTCTCAGGTGAAAACCTTCTAATTTTTTCTTGAGCAATTGCCACCATATGTTTATCTATTTGTTTTTCATATTTTATTTCTACAACTTCTAGTAAATGGTTAGCTCGTTCTGTATAGTGAACTTCAATAGAAAATCTTGGGATTTATATAAGTCATCAGATATAAGTCTATATAATTCAATTAATTTCTCTTGATGATTCATGACTAATTAAAAAGTGCCAATTGTTTGGAGCTAAATATTTGAGGTGTTAAAGAATTAGATAATGGTTGCAATAATTCTTTTTTAATTTCTAATGCAATCTGGTAAATCATAGGCACACAGACTGAATTGCCAATTTGTTTATAAGAATTACCTAACACATTACATTGTTTAAAATCTTCTGGAAATCCCATAATTTTATAACATTCAGTAATTGTTAACTTTCTAACTTTATGCTCGGACGGAATATATATAAAAAAGCGCCCAGATGTTTCCTGCGAAGGAATAGTAGGATGGATACCTGCTACTGAATAAATCCGATTAGGCTGATGATGAACTCTTGACAAGTGTTCTGTATTAGGTCTAACTCCTTTTTTCCATATTGTTTTATGAGTTCTATAACCCACAAACATTAATCCTGATTGTTGAAGTTTTGGATTATCAATTAAAGTATATTCATCAGGTGATAAATAATGAAAGTTATCATCTTTAGATAAAAAGTCCTCTAGCTTAGGAATAGGTCTAACAAGTGATAATTTTTTGAAATTAAAAACTTGTTTTTTGCTAGCAATAATCACCAATCTTTCTCTATTTTGGGGTAAACCAAAATCTCTAGAGTTTAACAAAGCATAACTAACATAATATCCAAGATCTTCAAGTGATTCTAGTATTACTTTTAAAGTTTTTCCGCCATCATGATAAATTAAATATTTGACATTTTCTAAAACCACACAGGGCGGTTGCTTAGCTTCTAAAACACGACAAATATGAAAGAAAAGAGTCCCTCTCGTATCTTCAAACCCCCTACGCTTACCACAAATACTAAAAGGCTGACAGGGAAACCCAGCAGTTAAGACTTCAAAATCTGGGAGGGATTCAATATCTATTTTTGTAACATCTGAAAATGGAATCTGATTAAAATTGTTCTTATAAACTTCTTGACAACTCAAATCAATTTCTGAAGAAAAAATGCATTTATAATTTGCTTGATCAAAACCTAGCCGAAACCCCCCGATCCCTGCAAACAAATCAATAAATCTTAAGTTTTTGCCACAGCTAAGCTCTTTCATGAATATTTTGCAAAAAGTGCTGACCAATTATTTTACATGGTTTTGTCATTGCATTTAACGCCTTATTTTTTAAGGCGATACCCTCACCACAGTGCCTACGGTCACTTGACTAAATAACTCGCGCACATCTTCGTTATACATCCGAATGCAACCATGGGATGCGGCTTGACCTACGGATGCGCGGTTCGGTGTGCCATGAAAACCTGACCAGTTTTTGCCATCTGTCCAAAAGCCAATCCAGCGATCGCCGAGGGGATTTTCAGGATCTTTACTAGGAATGACATCACCTGTGAAGGGATTTTGCCAAGAGGGATATTCTATGGTTTGCAAAACCCGATGATTGCCTAAGGGCGTACTCCATCCTTCCCGACCCACCGCAACGGGATAGGTTTTGAGGGCAATTTCGCCATGAAAGGCGGTGACAGTGCGCTTACGAATGCTGACTTCGAGGCGCGTTATCTGCATTAGATCCCGATCCCATAGTTGCCGACTAGGATTAATTGTGTAGAGAGATTTTAATGGTGGTAGTTTTTGCTGATAGGCAAGGGCTTGATATAGCAGTACCGCCAGTTCGCTTTTAGTAATTGCGGTTTTGGGCGAGAGGATGCGCGGATCGGGATAATTGGTAATTAGAGCTTCCCTTGTGAGGGCAGCGATCGCGGGAATCGCGTAGTCAGGGACTTGAGTAGCATCCCGATACATTGATAGCAAATAGGTTTGCGGTGTTTTCTGATTTTTAGGATTGAGATTTAGTTGACTGGCGATCGCAGTCAAAGCTTCGGCTCTAGTGGCTGGCTCGCTGAGGCGGTTAGTAATTTTAGAAGCATTGCGATTACTAAAGGCGACATCTAACAAATTAGCAAGCTCAGCACGGGTAATGGGGCGATCAGGCTGAAATTGGCTAATGGAATCAGG
This sequence comes from Pseudanabaena sp. UBA1465, assembly GCA_002325645.1. Taxonomy (GTDB): domain Bacteria; phylum Cyanobacteriota; class Cyanobacteriia; order Pseudanabaenales; family Pseudanabaenaceae; genus Pseudanabaena. The sequence continues at coordinate 21,227 of DCSN01000228.1, read as the reverse complement.
CGCAACTAAAACATTACTTAAAGCTTGATTGGACAATAAACCTTCTACAAACTTACGCGACCAATGATTTTGTAAATCAATGAACAGAAATCTCGATGTAGTTGATGAGGTTTTTAGATTTCTTGCCGATGCAATCTCGTTAGGGCAAGAAAAAGCAAATGTACCCAAAGCAAATATATTAGTGGCGATCGCAACGCGCACAAAAGAAGAGAAAAGATTTTGCAGATTCTGCGAGCTATGCGATCTGATTTTCATCATTCAATGTGGGATGAGATGGTTGGAAAAATAATATAGCAGAAGAGAGACGTGGAACTAAGTTCTACGTCTCTCTTCTTTAGCAATAAAGTGGCGGCGCGATGCGCCGCCACTTTATACTCTAGATTAGCGAAATGGAATAATTTCGGCGCTTAACCCTGACTGTGCTAGTTTCTGGACTAGCTGATCAGCCGCAGGGCGATCGCTATAGGCTCCGACTTGCACCAGCGTCCTACCACTACGCGATAGACGGAATGCATCGGGAACAATCGTTTTCACCCGTTGCATCACCACTGGGGAAGTCATCGGCACGATTACCCGATATTGGAAGGGCTTGCCTGTGGAGGGATCGAGGTTTGCGGGAGGCAACGCGGCCACACGAGGCGCATTGCTTGAAGATGGGGCGCTATAGTCCCGTTCAATGGTAATGGTCGTTGGGGCGTTATTAGGATTTGTGGCAATCACGGGACTGGGCAATGATTGGTTAGAGCTAGGTGGATTTGCTGGTATAAATACGGTTTTGGGAATATTGGGAGTATTTGGTCTTGTTTCAATGGGAACGGCGATCGTCGTTCCTGTGGGGGCTGGAGAAATGGAAGTAACAGGAAATGATGGCAGTGGTGCAGCGTTAGCAATGGGATTAGTAACAGGCGATCGCGAAGCCGCGAGATCTATTAAACCTTTGACTTTCGCTCGATTAACCTGATTTCCCATCGCCGCGATCGGAATAGTCGTGGCATTGTTAATATCAAATTCGCGATTATTGAAAAAAGTATTATTGCCCTGCGAAGCTGTTGTACCTAGATCGGGTCGAGGAGAAGCATTACCACTGCTCAAAATTACTAAACCATTACGCTGATTATCGGCGATCGCATTGCCGCGTAAGGTGGGCTGAGCCGTATTAGAAATGACGATACCATCGACATTGCGCGAGATTTGGTTGTTAATCAGGTTAACTTGCGATGACTGCCCGATTGATAAACCAAAGCCTGTATTTTCAAAGCGATTACCACTAATTTCGCCCGTACTTGTACCCAGCGCTGAGATGCCGCTACCCGTATTCCCAGTAAATAGATTGTTACTAATAGAAGCATTAGCCGCTCCCGTGAGGAAGATGCCATCATGGGTATTGCGAACGAAGTTATTATTGGCAATCACCACGTTACGGCTCGATTCTAACCAAAGTCCATAACCGCGTGGATTGTTATTTGTAACCGTAACGCCTTCGATGCGGGAGTTATTTGCGGCGGCGATCGCGATATTTTGGCTGGCAAAGGTGGGGCTTATGAAGCGTCCACCACCATTAATGACGACATTATTTCCATTTACGTTAGGATTACCGCGTAAAACAGTACTTTTAGGCAAACGAATCGGAAATCTTTCGCCAGTGGCTTCACTATAAGTACCTGCCCCTAATTGAAAGATCGTACCTTCTTGCGGATTGGCAGCGATCGCGGCGGTCAGCGTCCGAAAAGCTTGATTTTCTGCACCCGCACCGATGGTATCTGATCCTTGGGGTGATACAAAAACTATTTTTTGAGGAGCATTTTGAGCAAAGGCGATCGCTGGCACACCCATTGCCAAGATAAATGTGACATTAGCGACATTGATAAGACTAAGACAGGGAAACTTATTCATAGATTCGATATCCTCAAGATATCTTGCAAACATGATTGAAAAGACTAGCAGGAAGTTGCTTTTGTTTCTCAATTGAGGCTCACCCAAATGGATGATCCTCAATTCTAAATAATTCTGAATAATTAAAGTGCC
>DCSN01000228.1:17849-19148 GCA_002325645.1 Pseudanabaena sp. UBA1465 | reverse complement strand
GGCACTTTAATTATTCAGAATTAAATCGCTGTACCCAGTAAATACAATAAACTCATCCGAATTGCTACACCATTTGTCACCTGTTTATCGATCAAGCTCAAGCGCGGATCGTCCATCAAGTCAGAGCTAATTTCTACACCTCGATTAACAGGGCCAGGGTGCAGTACTTGGACATTGGGCGCACATTTGGCAAGGCGATCGCGGGTAATTCCGTACTGGGCATGATATTCCCTCAAGCTAGGAATCAGGAATTGTCCCATCCGTTCCATTTGTAAACGTAATGTCATCACAAAATCAGCATCCTCAAGGGCAGGAGCAAGGGAATAATGAATTTTTGCGCCATATTCGGCAAATTCTGGCGGTAACAAAGTTGGTGGTGCGGCAAGATGGACTTCTGCACCATTGGTAATCAAACTCCACAAATTCGATCGCGCTACCCGTGAATGGAGAATATCCCCCACGATCGCTACTTTTTTACCCTTGAGATCCTTAGCTGTGGGCGCAGTGGGATTGAGATACATACAGAGGGTCAGCAGATCGAGCAATGCTTGTGAGGGATGCTCATGCTTGCCATCACCAGCATTGAGAATGGCAACCTTGCCACTGAGGGCATCCATATCGCGGGCGATCGCTAAGGGGACACCTGCCGACTGATGGCGAATCACCATAATGTCTGTTCCCATCGCTAGAAACGTCCGCGCCGTATCTAGAATGGTTTCACCCTTAGAAAGGGAAGATGTGCCGGGGGCAAAATTTAAAGTGTCAGCCGATAGACGCTTGGCGGCAAGCTCAAAACTATTACGGGTACGGGTTGAGGATTCAAAAAACAAATTAGCTACGACTTTGCTCTGCAAGGTTGGAACTTTTTTGTTGCGCCGCGATAGAACTTCTAAAAAGCTAACGGCTGTTTGTAAGACCGTTTCATAATCATTGGTTGTAAAGTCAGACAGCGAGATCACATGTCGGCGCTGCCAAGTAAGTTCAGGCATGGGGATGGAAGCTAGTAAAGCTAAGAAATAAATCTAGGAGTTGAAATCACGCCGATGGGTGCGGGGGCAACCATATCGTCTGGCAAGAAAGCACGGGAGCTAACTAATACAAGCGTAAACAAAAAGACGGCGAAAATAATAAACGGTGCAATGTACTGACGAAAGAAAGGCACGGTTTTAAATTGTAGATTACGCCTATATTATCTACGATTTCGTGGCGATCATGAAAATGGATATTTTATGAAAATTATTTCATCAAAAGTATAGCTACCACCAGTCTTGTTAGGAAACAAAACCATAATTGAGAGTC
>DCSN01000228.1:0-17779 GCA_002325645.1 Pseudanabaena sp. UBA1465 | reverse complement strand
GACTCTCAATTATGGTTTTGTTTAGGACATAAAACTTTTTTGCTATATTCTCGTGAAAGGTATTGTGTAAAAAAATGAATGAATTTAAATTCCTGCTAAATAGTATTGATGAATGTAAAGCTAGATTGGATACCTTACGTCAAACCTTAGACCACAGGACAATCAAGGAAGCATTGCAGGTTGAATTTTTATATGAAAGTAATCGTATTGAAGGCAATACTCTAACCTTGCGCGAAACCCAACTAGTCATTAATGAAGGGATGACAATTGGTGGGAAAAGTATGCGCGAACATTTAGAAGCGATTAATCATAAAGAGGCAATTTTATTTATTGAAGATCTGGTTGTCCAGAAAATGGACCTCTCAGCATATGTCCTTAAGCAAATTCATGCCATTGTTCTATACGGAATTGATCGAGAAAATGCGGGAGTTTATCGGAAATTACCTGTGGCGATCGCAGGGAGTAAGTATTTACCGCCCCAACCCTATTTATTGCAAGACTTAATGGAGGAATATTTTCAATTTTATGATCGGCATAAAGATAGTTTTCATCCTGTGGTTTTAGCGGCAGAAATGCATGAAAGACTGGTCACAATCCATCCTTTTATTGATGGCAATGGTAGGACTTCGCGCTTAATTATGAACTTGATTTTGTTACAACATGGATTTCCCTTAGCGATCATTGGTGGTGACTATGAGAGTCGCATTGCTTACTATGACGCGCTCGAAGAAGCACAGACTAATAACAATCGGCAATCTTTTATAGTTTTGATTGCCGAAAAGGTTTTGCTTGCATTGCAAAGATATATCAATATATTGAGTCCTCAAGGATAGTAGAGCGCTCTTAATACAAAAATATTGTTAAAAGCGGCGCAAAGTGCCGCTTTTAACAATATTTTTGTAAAAGTAGTTAAACCAAACCCCAAATAAAGGTCGGCGGCGCTTCGCGCCGCCGACCTTTATTTGGGGTTTAGACATAATGCGTTTGCCCTGTTTGTAAATTCCATAGCCCTGTGTAAATGCCATTGAGGGCAACTAACTGATCGTGAGTTCCTACTTCCACGACTTTGCCCTGATCCATGACATAAATGTGATCGGCATTGCGAATGGTAGAGAGACGATGGGCGATCGCGATCGTAGTTCGGTTTTGAGTAATGTGATCAATGGATTTTTGAATCGCGGCTTCGGTTTCATTATCGACGGCGGAAGTCGCTTCATCGAGAATTAATATCGGTGGGTTGCGTAACACCGCACGGGCGATCGCAATTCTTTGCCTTTGTCCACCTGAAAGCTTTTGACCGCGCTCACCGACAATCGTATCGTAGCCTTGGGGCAAAGCTTGAATAAAGTCATGGGCTTCCGCAATTTTGGCAGCTTCCACAATTTGCTCCACTGTCGCATCAAAGGAACCATAGGCAATATTTTCTAAAACGGAACCGTGAAAGAGAAAGACATCTTGGCTGACCCAGCCCATAGCAGAACGCAGCGATCGCAATTCTAATTCGCGAATATCGATGCCATCTAACAGGATATTTCCCGATTGGATTTCGTATAGACGCAGCAGTAATTTTACTAAGGTACTTTTACCCGAACCCGTTGCACCAACGATCGCTGTGGTTTTATGGGGCGCAATTTCTAAAGATAGACGCTCCACAATCGGAAAATTAGGGTTATAGCCAAAGGTGACATCCTTTAACTGGATTTCTCCTAATACTAATGCTGGATCGGGTAGAACCTTAGAGCCTGAATGGATCGCGATCGGTGTATCCAGCAAATCGAGAATCCGATTCGTGGAAGCCATGGCTCTTTGGTATTGATCGAGGGTTTCGCCTAAGCGCGTCAGGGGCCATAGCAATCGCTGGATCAGATAGACCATGACCGAATAGTTGCCAACTGATAATCGTTGGGCTTGTACTTCTAATCCTCCGTAGTAAAGGATTGCGATAAATCCAATAAAGATTAAAATCCGAATTAAGGGAACAAAGGCGGCACTATAGGCGATCGCCTTGCGATTACTTTGACGATAACGATTGCTTTCCTTGTCAATGCGTTTGCGTTCATAATCTTCAGTGACAAAGGCTTTAATCGTTGTGATTCCACCAATATTATTAGACAGTTGCCCATTGAGTAAACCCACCTTCTCGCGGACATCAGCATAACGCGGCGCGAGGAATTTCTGAAACCAGACGGAACCCCACAAGATAAAGGGCATCGGGGCTAGGGCTAACCAAGCTACATTGGGCGTAATCAGAAAAAATGCGCCGCCAATTAACAGAATTGTTGCCGAAACTTGAATAACTTCATTCGCGCCACCATCGAGAAATCTTTCCAATTGATTGACATCATCACTCAAAATCGACATCAAACCACCCGAACTACGCTCCTCAAAAAAAGCAAGTTCCAATTCCTGTAAATGCTGATAGGCATCAAGGCGCAGGTCATGCTGCACGGTTTGAGCAAGGTTGCGCCACTGAAGGGCATAGGCATATTCAAAGATCGACTCCAATCCCCAAATCACACCACTGATTGCGGAAAGCACAAACAACTGTGCAGGTAAACCCTGAACACCCAAGGGATTTGCCCAAAAGTTCTCTTTTTGTAATACCAGATCGATCGCTGCACCAATTAGAACTGGCGGTGCAAGGTCAAAGAACTTATTGAGAATGGAACAGGTGGTTGCAGTCCAAATTTGTTGACGATAATTTCGTGCATAGCGAGTAAGTCGGATCAAGGGATGAACAGTAGACATTTGGTAATTGCTAGAATTATTGGCATTAGATCAGTTTATCGCGATCCTTTTGATAACTGGGATACCTATGCACTCAAATAAGCTCATGTCTTTTGCTACCACTACCTCACCGATCCATACTAATTTTCAGATTCGCGCCAATATTTTCGATCTGCAACCGAGCCTTGTCCAGTGGCGGAGAGACTTTCATCGCTTTCCCGAATTAGGTTTTCAAGAAAAGCGCACATCCACGGCGATCGCTGAAAAACTAACCGCATGGGGTATTCCTCACCAAACGGCGATCGCCCAAACGGGCATCGTCGCCACGATCACAGGTAAAAAAGCAGGTCAGGGGCAAGGCAAGCACAAAGTTTTAGCAATCCGTGCGGATATGGATGCGTTACCAATTCAGGAAGAAAATATTGTTAGTTATAAATCTCAAATCGAAAACATGATGCACGCCTGTGGTCATGATGGACATACGGCGATCGCTTTAGGTACGACAAAATATTTATGGGAACATCGTGAGGATTTTAGCGGAACCGTAAAAATCATTTTCCAACCCGCCGAAGAAGGACCTGGGGGCGCAAAGCCAATGATCGAGGCGGGAGTGCTAGAAAATCCTAGGGTTGATGCTTTGATTGGTTTACATCTCTGGAATAATTTGCCCCTTGGTACGGTCGGCGTGCGAAGTGGTGCATTAATGGCAGCAACGGAATACTTCCATTGCAAAATCATCGGACGTGGTGGACATGGCGCACTTCCCCATCAAACCATTGATTCCATTTTAGTTACTGCTCAAATAGTCAATTCTATCCATAGCATTGTTTCTCGCAATGTCAGCCCCCTTGAGTCGGCGGTGATTAGTATTGGTGAATTCCATGCTGGTTCGGCGGTGAATGTGATTCCTGATTCCGCTAGAATTAGTGGCACAGTGCGCTATTTTAATCCTGAAGTTGGCATCAAATTAGCATCTCGCATGGAAGAAGTAATCGCGGGAATCTGCGCGGCTCATGGTGCAAACTATGATTTGCAATATCATAAGCTCTATCCTGCGGTGATCAATGACTATGCGATCGCGGAATTAGTTCGCTCCGTAGCCGAAACCGTCATTGAGACTCCCGCAGGCATTGTCCCTGAATGTCAAACGATGGGCGGGGAAGATGTATCCTTCTTTTTGGAAGCTGTCCCTGGTTGCTATTTCTTCCTCGGTTCCGCTAATCCAGATAAAGGTTTAGCCTATCCCCATCACCATCCCCGATTCAATTTCGATGAGACAGCTTTAGCGACTGGTGTAGAGATTTTTGTCCGTTGTGTTGAGAAGTTTCTGAATTAGGAATAATTTTTTAAACATTTTCCAAGTGGTTACAAATAGCTATAATCACAAAAAATAATGGTTACGATATGACTAACAGCAAAATTTATCTAAAAGGGGTAAAAGCCTATGGATATATTGGATATCTACCCGAAGAGAATGTATTAGGACAATGGTTTGAGGTGGATGCCACCCTATGGGGAGATTTTGAAAAATCCACCTACAGTGATGATCTTGAAGATACGGTTAACTACATTTCCTGTATCCGCAAGATTGAAAATTTAATTCAGACTCAGAAGTTTAAGTTGATTGAGCGACTGGCAGGTGCGATCGCTGATAGCCTCCTCGAAGATTTAAAAATCACCCAAGTTGAAGTCAAAATCATTAAGCACCCACCTATCCCCAATTTTCTCGGTTCCGTCGCTGTCGAAATTGGGCGATCGCGGGATCAAATTAGTCCCACAAGTACCACAACCAAGCTAGAAACATTACCCGAATCTCCACCTAAAACCAGCCCAAAAGCCAAATTAATCAACGATTCTTCTTCATCAATCATCAATCATCAATCATCAAATTCTGAAAACCCTAAAATCATTAGCATCCATACCGATGGCGCTTGTTCTAAAAATCCAGGTCCGGGGGGATGGGGCGTAGTCATTCATTTTTCCGATGGCAGCACCAAAGAACTCGGCGGCGGTATTCGCGAAACTACCAATAATCAAATGGAATTACAGGGTGCGATCGCGGCCCTAGAATTTCTCGCCTCTCAAAAACAATCCACCCCTGTCGATCTCTATACCGACAGTAAATATGTCCTCGATGGCATTACTAAATGGATCAAGGGCTGGAAAAAGAATGGCTGGAAAACCAAAGATAATAAGCCTGTCAAAAATCAAGAATTCTGGCAACAACTCGATCCTCTTAATTCATCCAATATTCGATGGCATTGGGTAGAAGGTCATTCTGGCGATCCTGATAACGAAAGATGCGATGCGATCGCCCGCAGCTACACCGCCAAGTATGCCTAAAACAAAAGAGACTCGCATAGCGAGTCTCTTTTGTTTATACATGAAGATCAGGCGGCGCAAAATCAAAGGGTAGCTCGTTATTAATCGCTTGAATTTGCTTAGCTTCGTAAGCATTCACCTCATTAATATGAGGAACCAAAATTTGCTTGAGCCGATCGCGATAAAAGCGATGCAAACTGTAATTTGGTGTGGCAGGAAAACCGCGCCGCTTTTTGTGTTGACCTCCTGCCCCTGGGTCAAAGCGTTTAATACCCTGTGCGATCGCCCACTCAATCGGTTTGTAATAGCAAGCATTAAAGTGTAAACAATCAATTTCTTGCACCGATCCCCAATAGCGTCCAAAAAGCTGATCATCTTTACGAATACAAAAAGACATGCCCACAGGTTGCGGATAGTCTGCAATTTCTCCCGCCACAAACACAAGGCGATCGCGAAAACTATGGGCTAAATTTTCAAAAAACTTACGATTTAGATATTTGCTGCCGCCCCAAAACTTATTGCAATGATCGTTATATAGCTCATACATATAGCCATAGAAATAATGGGGAATCTCTTCACCTGTATATACCCGCATCGTGATCCCCGTACTTTCCACCGATTTACGCTCCCGCTTAATATTGCGGCGCTGATTCGCATTGAAATTTTTGAGATAATCATCAAAATCCGTAAATTCTTGATTTTCCCAAACATAACTATGGTGCATCCAAGTCGTGAAGCCCCGCGACTCCAACTCATGCTTCCAACTAGGATCAACATATAAAAAGTTACAGCCCGACATCTGATAGCGATCGCAAAGTTTGTCGATCTCCGCCAACATCAAGTCATAGATTTTTGATAACTCATCAGGATTGTCGCTCAAATCAGGATGCACCAAAAAGCGATAACCCACCGCAGGCGTAAACGGAGCCATTCCCAATAATTTCGGATAATACTCAATCCCTAATCGATAGGACAAATCCGCCCATTGATGGTCAAACACAAACTCCCCCTGACTATGCCCCTTGATATACAAAGGCGCAGCCGCCACCAATACATCCCTTTGCCATACCAATAAATGACTCGGTAGCCACCCTTGCTGCGCGATCGCACAACCAGAGGATTCTAAATTCGAGAGCCACTCCCATTCAAAAAAGGGATTCGTCAAAGGTTTTGCGAGAATATTCCATACTTCAGCCTTGACCTTATTAACCGTATCCACCCAAGTCGTCGTATAACGGGAAGCCTGTTGCAGCATAGTAAAAGTCTTGGCTGTATTTTAGGTAAAGTGTTCAATAAACATATCTTAACAAATGTCCATCAAACAAGTCTAAACAAATCAAAACGTTTATCCCACAATCCTTCTAACTTTTAGACTTGATTAACTCAAGAAATCCATGAATTTATGTAAAGAAAAAGTATCCTTTGATACTACTTAAGCTAATGTATATACATGGCACAAGAGACAAAGTAACTCAGCCCATTCACCAGTCTAGCTTACATACCGAATCTGAATTTTTGGTATCGTGAGGAGATAGCGGAAGGAAGAGTTGAAACTCTAAATCATTAGATTAGCGCTTTGTTGCTCCCCGCGATTTGTCGGTCTTTATGGGGCAGTGCCTATTCCAAAGATCGGTGTAGTTTTGATAGCTTCGACAGCCTGTATTGTTATTAGGGTCTCTTAGATTATTACCTAGTGTTTAATTAGGGTTCTACCTATCACACAGGTAAATTGAGACAAGCTTATATAGTTATAAAGATAAGGGCTACAACGAATAGTTAATCAATACCTAACACGCATTAGCAAACCTCTAGTAAAAAGATAAAATTGAATTACATAAGCCAATGAGTCTAACAGCCTTCTGTTAGACTCATTCAGTTTTTTGGGGATAAATTTTTATATAAACCAAACGCTAATTTCTGTTGGTTTTTAGAGTCAGAAAATCTGTGAATTTATGTAAACAAATAGTGTCATGTAACACCACATAAGTTAACGTATATACATAGCACAAGAGACAGAGCAACTCAATCCAAACGCAAGTTCAGCTTAAATTTTCAAAAGTAGTCTTTTGAATCAAAAAGGAGGAAAAGCAAATAGAAAGAGTTAAAAGTCAAAATCATCGGATTGACGCTTTGTTGCTCCCCGCGATTCTTCGATCTTTACGGGGCAGTGCTTATTCCAAAGATCGGTGTGGTTTTGATAGCTTCGATAGCCTATATTATTATTAAGGTCTCTTGAGTTTTCTCAGTGTCGGTTTAGGTTTTGACCTAGCATTGCGGTAGACGGGACAAACTAGTTTAGCTAAAAAAATAAGGGCTATAGCGTACAGTTAATCAATATCGAACACGTCCAGTTCAACATCTAGTAAAAAACTAATTGAATTACTTTAAGACATGAGTCTAGCAGCCTTCTGCTAGACTCATTGAGTTTTTGGGGATAAAAACAAAAGGTGTCGCTTCGCGACACCTTTTGTTTTTATGAGCCATTTTTCGGTAAAATAAACAACGATTTATTACTTTCATAATCCTTACTCAGGGGTAAACGAGCCTTGCCTAAAATCGTTATCGCTGGCAACTGGAAAATGTACAAAAACCAGTCAGAAGCCAAAGCATTTTTTTCAGAATTTCCCAGCCATCTAAAAGACACCGCATCTCAAGCGGCGATCGCTGATCGGCAAATCCTTATTTGCGTCCCCTATACTAATCTCGCCATTTTGCAAACCATCGTCCCAGCGATCGGTCAAGGTAACCTCAGTATTGGCGCTCAAAATGTCCATTGGGCAGAAAACGGCGCATTTACAGGGGAGATCTCCGCACCAATGCTAGTCGAACTTGGCATTAAATATGTGATCGTTGGACATAGTGAACGTCGTCAGTTTTTCGGCGAGACCGATGAAACCGTAAACAAGCGACTCAAATCTGCCCAAGCGCATGGACTCACCCCCATACTTTGTGTCGGTGAAAGCAAGCAACAACGGGATGCCAACGAAACAGAATCTTGGATTTTTTCCCAACTTGCTGCCGATCTCGTCGATGTTGACCAAAATAATTTGATTATCGCTTACGAACCAATTTGGGCGATCGGCACAGGTGTCACCTGTGCATCTAGCGAAGCAAACCGCGTAATTGGACTAATTCGTAGTAAACTTATAAACCGCGATGTTACAATTCAGTATGGTGGTTCCGTCAAACCCGATAATATTGACGAAATCATGGCGCAACCTGAAATTGATGGTGTGCTAGTTGGTGGAGCAAGTCTTGACCCAGCAGGCTTTGCCCGAATTGTAAACTATCGTTAGTTTTGCCTATATTGCTTTTTTATTTACAAGCTGTCCATATACCCATATATAACAAGTACATAAAAGTATATAAAAGTATACCAAGACAGCGATCGCCACAGCCGACATAACCATAGCAAAGCTTATTAAGTTATAAAAATTGACTTTATGAGATCTACTTTGTTATAATTATGTGCTGTTGATTAGAATACACAGCCGCAGATATACCAAATCATCACTTATGCCCACGATCCAACAGCTCATCCGCAGTGAGCGCCAAACCATAAACACAAAAACAAAATCTCCTGCCCTAAAAAGTTGTCCTCAACGCAGGGGAGTATGTACGCGCGTCTACACTACAACACCCAAAAAGCCTAACTCTGCACTTAGAAAAGTAGCACGGGTACGCCTGACTTCTGGATTTGAAGTCACCGCATATATCCCTGGGATTGGGCATAACCTCCAAGAACACTCCGTTGTGATGATTAGAGGCGGTCGTGTAAAAGATTTACCAGGTGTGCGTTATCACATTATTCGTGGAACCCTTGACACTTCAGGCGTAAAGGATCGCAAGCAAGGACGCTCTAAGTATGGTGCAAAGCGACCCAAACCAGGTCAAGCCCCAGCCGCAAGCACTGGCAAGAAGAAGAAGTAAAAATCAATCCGCAAAAGGTTGTTTAGCAGCCATTTAGTAAAATTAGCAATTCATTTTATAAGGTGAATTTAGTACCGTAATGTCCCGTAGAACGAAAGCTTCAAAGCGCATAACTCCCCCTGACTCGGTTTACAACAGCCGTCTTATTAGCATGCTCATCCGTCGTGTAATGTCACGCGGCAAGCATTCTGTTGCCTCTCATATCGTTTACAAAGCCCTTGACACCATTGGCGAACGTACAGGTAACCCACCTCTAGAAGTGTTTGACCGTGCTATTCGCAATGCAACCCCATTGGTAGAAGTTAAAGCCCGTCGTGTTGGTGGTGCTACCTACCAAGTACCGATGGAAGTCCGCACCGATCGCGGCGTAGCCCTAGCTCTTCGCTGGTTAGTCCAATATTCCCGCGCTCGTGCTGGACGTAGCATGATCACAAAGCTTGCTAACGAATTAATGGATGCCGCCAATGAAACTGGTCAAACCATCCGTAAGCGCGAAGAAACCCACAAAATGGCAGAAGCAAACAAAGCCTTCGCTCACTACCGTTACTAAGGTTATTAAACCGTAGCTTACCTCGCTATACTATTCTTAATATAAATTCTCAATTCCTGACAAACACGAGGAAACTATTGTGGAACGAACTATCGCCTTAGATAAGGTACGCAATATAGGTATTGCGGCGCATATTGACGCTGGTAAAACCACAACTACAGAACGTATTCTGTTCTACTCTGGTGTTGTTCACAAAATAGGCGAAGTCCATGATGGAAACGCAACAACAGATTGGATGGCGCAAGAACGCGAGCGCGGTATTACCATTACGGCAGCAGCGATCAGCACCAGTTGGAAAGATCACCGCATTAACATCATCGACACGCCTGGACACGTTGACTTCACCATTGAAGTAGAACGTTCCATGCGTGTGCTTGATGGTGTAGTCGCGGTTTTCTGTGCTGTAGGTGGTGTACAACCTCAGTCAGAAACCGTGTGGAGACAAGCCGATCGCTATAAAGTACCTCGCCTTGTATTCGTTAACAAGATGGATCGCATGGGTGCGAATTTCTTGCGAGTACGCGAGCAGATTCGCGCTCGTTTTGGCTCAAACGCTGTTCCTATCCAACTTCCCATTGGCAGTGAAGCAGAACTAGTCGGCATTGTCGATCTCGTCAAAATGAAAGCCTACATCTATAAAGACGAAATAGGCAAAGATATTGATGAAGTAGATATTCCTGCCGATTTAGCTGATTTAGCTAATGATTGGCGCGGCAAGCTACTTGAATCAGTAGCCGACTCTGATGATGTTCTTATGGAAAAATATCTTGAAGGTGAAGAACTCACCGAAGATGAGATTAGGACAGGGCTGCGTAAAGGTACTTTAAGCGGCAAAATCGTCCCGATGACCTGCGGTTCAGCCTTCAAAAATAAAGGCGTACAGCTCCTACTAGATGCCGTTATTGATTATCTTCCTGCCCCTAGCGATGTTAAACCAGTCATAGGTTTATTAGCCAACGGGGAAGAAGCTATTCGTGAAGCCAAGGATGACTCACCAATGTCGGCACTTGCCTTCAAAATCATGTCTGACCCCTATGGTCGTCTTACCTTTGTGCGCGTTTATTCTGGAGTCTTGAAGAAGGGTTCTTATGCACTGAACTCTAGCAAGAATAAGAAAGAGCGTATTTCTCGCTTAATCGTATTAAAGGCTGACGATCGCCAAGAAGTTGATGAACTCAGAGCAGGAGATCTAGGAGCCGTATTAGGACTCAAAGACACCTTTACTGGTGACACGCTTTGTGACGACAATGCCCCAATCGTTCTAGAAACCCTATTTATTCCAGAGCCTGTTATTTCTGTAGCTGTTGAGCCGAAAACAAAGCAGGATATGGAAAAACTATCCAAGGCTCTACAATCCCTTTCTGAAGAAGATCCTACCTTCCGTGTGGCAACAGATTCAGAAACCAACCAAACGATTATTTCTGGCATGGGTGAGCTTCACCTTGAAATTCTCGTTGATCGAATGAAGCGTGAGTTTAACGTTGAAGCTAATGTTGGCGCACCTCAGGTAGCTTATCGCGAAACCATTCGTAAAACTGTCACCGACATTGAAGGTAAATTTGCCCGTCAAAGTGGTGGTAAGGGACAATATGGTCACGTTGTGATCAATTTGGAACCTACCGAGCCAGGTACAGGGTTTGAATTTGTATCGAAGATTGTTGGTGGTGTGATTCCTAAGGAGTTCATCAAGCCTTCAGAACAAGGTATGAAGGAAGCCTGTGAATCGGGAATTCTGGCAGGTTATCCTGTGATCGACCTCAGGGCTACTCTTATACATGGTTCTTTCCATGACGTTGACTCTTCAGAAATGGCTTTTAAAATTGCTGGTTCGATGGCAATCAAGGAAGCTGTAATGAAGGCGCAGCCAATTTTGTTGGAACCAATGATGAAGGTTGAAGTTGAAACTCCTGAAGACTACATGGGTGATGTTATCGGTGACCTTAGTCGTCGTCGTGGCAACATTGCGGGTATGGATGATACCCCTTCTGGCAAGAAGGTTGAGGCAAGAGTTCCTTTGTCTGAGATGTTTGGTTATTCTACTGACCTTCGTTCGTCAACTCAGGGTAGAGCAAGCTTCTCAATGGAATTTAGCCATTATGAAGAAGTGCCAAAGAATGTGGCTGAAGCCATCATTGCTAAAAGCAAGGGCAAAGAGTAGTCCTCTAAATTACTCTACAAATACTCTATAAAACTAGAGTAATAAATACCCAAAATACTCTATAAACAAAATACTCTATAAACTAGAGTAACAATTACCAACTTTAAGGATAATTAAGAAAAATGGCACGCGCTAAATTTGAGAGAACCAAGCCCCACGTTAATATTGGTACTATCGGTCACGTTGACCATGGTAAGACCACTTTAACTGCTGCAATTACGATGACCCTTGCTGCCGCAGGTCAAGCAACGGCAAAAGCATACGACCAAATCGATGCTGCACCTGAAGAAAAGGCTCGTGGTATCACTATCAACACTGCTCACGTTGAGTACCAAACCACTGAGCGTCACTATGCTCACGTTGACTGTCCTGGACATGCTGACTATGTTAAGAACATGATCACTGGTGCAGCACAAATGGATGGAGCAATTTTGCTCGTATCTGCGGCTGATGGTCCTGAGCCTCAGACTCGCGAACATATTCTGCTTGCTCGTCAGGTCGGTGTACCTAACCTCGTTGTTTTCTTGAACAAAGAAGACCAAATGGAAGGCGAAGAAGAGCTAGTCGAGCTAGTTGAACTCGAAGTGCGTGAGTTGCTCTCTTCCTACGATTTTGACGGCGACAATATTCCCATCACCCGTGGTTCGGCTTTGGAAGCAGTTAAAATAATGACTGCTAACCCAAAGACTGCTCGCGGTGAAAATCCTTGGGTGGACAAGATTTGGACATTGATGGATACTGTCGATGCCTCAATTCCTACTCCTGAGCGTGCTGTTGACAAGCCTTTCTTGATGGCTGTTGAAGATGTATTCTCGATCACTGGTCGTGGTACGGTTGCAACTGGTCGGATTGAGCGTGGTACTGTCAAGGTTGGCGATGTTGTTGAGCTAGTTGGTATTACTGATACCCGTACTACTACTGTTACTGGCATTGAAATGTTCAAGAAGAGCCTCGATGAAGGTCTAGCTGGTGACAACGCAGGTTTATTGTTGCGTGGTATTCAGAAGGCTGATATTGAACGTGGTATGGTTTTGGCTAAGCCTAAGTCGATCAATCCTCACACTCAATTTGAAGGTCAGGTTTACATTTTGACTGAGAAAGAAGGTGGTCGTAAGACTCCTTTCTTCCCTGGATATCGCCCTCAGTTCTATGTGCGTACAACTGACGTAACTGGAACCATTGTTACTTTCACTGCTGATGATGGCAGTGCTGCGGAAATGGTAATGCCTGGCGATCGCATTAAGATGACCGTTGAGTTGATCAACCCCATTGCGATCGAAAACGAAATGCGTTTTGCTATTCGTGAAGGCGGTCGTACTGTTGGATCAGGTGTTGTAACTAAGATTTTGAAATAGTTCTTTGGTTTTTCAACAACAAAAAGCCTCGCAATGCGAGGCTTTTTGTTGTGCCGAATTTTAATTTTGGCGCGATCGCCTCTTTAATCTCTGTGCAGGTAAATTGTAACTGCATCCTGTATGCAAAATTTTCAAGGAATGAAGGATAAAAAGCTTTTCTCCGATGCAGAAACCAAGCTTGGAAAGTCTAACTTTCTCGGTGTCGAGGGACGCTCGATGTCGTTACAAAGCTCAGCGTGTTTCCGATGCAATAGCAGGATTAGCTGAGAAGCCCACCCTATACTCGTCCGCGAGTTAGGGATAGGAGTCGTCACAACTACCGATTATCTTGAAACAACTAAATTGGTTTTGCTCAAAAAATGCGTTGCGAATATCTTCTAAAAGTGCAAGATAGCCATTAGTATTAGGGTGCAAACCATCCTGACAGATGCGATCGCGCATCCAAGTTTGTCCCCGTTCTTGCCATAGATCGAAGATATCTAAATAGGGAATATCACGCATTTGACAAGCGGATTTTGTGAATTCCTTATAGCGAAATTGATCTTCATGATTGAAGTGTAAACAGTCAAGAAAAGGCATTTTTGACTCATCGACAGGAACCATCCCTACAAAGATCACGGGGCAGAAAGTTTGTGCTTTGTCGAGCAAGTTAACCATTTCTAAGGTGAAGCGATCGTAATCGGTGATATTTCGACCTTCTCGCTTCGCAATTCTTGCGGAGTCATTCACCCCAACGGACAAAATCATCACATCAGGAATCTTATTGCGGAGTTCACCCCGCAGTAAAAATTCTTGCTCTAAACGCTGGTTGACATGGGCAGCCGTATCGCCTCTGACTCCTAAGTTATAGAGAACATGCCCTGATGCTACACCCATCCATTGCCGCCGCAGTTGCTCTACCCAGCCGCCATTAACAGGATCACCGTAACCATAGATGATACTATCGCCAAAAGCTATGACCCTTAGCGGTTGCTGACCGCGAGAAGAAATATTTGGAGCTTGCAAAAGGTTTAGGGTTGTCATCAGAAAATGCACTTAGAAAAAATGATTGATTTGGTGACTTCACGAATCTACATTCAGGTTAACGCAACTAAGTACTTTTACTTAATACTTCTTTAGCGAGATCTTTGCCCCCCCCCAAAAAAAGGTCGGCGGCGCGAAGCGCCGCCGACCTTTTTGGGGGGTTAATTACGCATTTTTTTAATCAACTTCTGTAGTTCCAAAGCTTCTTGATATTGAGGTTGTTCTTTGAGTACTTTCTCGACAGCAAAAAATGATTCATCATAACGCTCTGCACGGTATAGGGTCGCGGCTAAGGCGTATTGGGTATCAATTTTAGCAATACCTCCCCATAGTATGTTTGCTTTGAGAGAACGAGAATAGGCGTTGATAGCTTCTGCATCTTTATTTTGATTGTAGAAAATCACGCCCCGATTGTGCCAGACTTCAGAGAATCCACCCGATAAATCTATAGCCTTTTGATATGCTTGCAAGGCTTCCTCATTGCGGTTGAGCTTCTTCAGCACATTGCCCTTCTTATACCAAGAAGCATAGTCATCGGGTTCAAGGGTAATAACTTGATCATAGGCAGCGATCGCCTCTGGATAAAGACTTAAAGCCGTTAATGCATCCGCCTTCCCATACCAAGCATTAGTATAATTCGGATTTTGAGCAATTAATTGCTGGAAAGCAATTAATGCTTTTTGATTTTCGCCTTGATCGAGCAATCGAATGCCATTAATATAAGCCTCATAAAAATCTTCACTGATATTATCGCCAAAGAACTTGATCTGAGGATTATCTCGGCGAATTTTTTGACCACGCTCAAAAATTTGAATCGTATCTTTATAACTTCCTAATCTTGATTTTGCCTCAGCCTGACCATAGTAGATTACATAGTCTTGAATGCTGAGTAAGTCTTTAGATGCGATGTAAGGAGTATTGGGAGAGAGTAAAACCGCACGACGATAGGCCGATTTTGCTTCTGTATAGCGTTCTAATCGGAACAAGGCTAATCCTCTAAAAAACCAGACAAAACTATAGTTAGGCTTAATTTTGATGGATTGATCTAAAGAAGCGATCGCCTCTTCATAGCGCTTGAGATCGACCAACGCTGTACCACGATTGAACCACCATAGATAATAATCCTCAGGCTGTGAGCGAGGCTCGACGCGATCGACGAAAACTGCCCCAGGGCTAATTTGTAATGCTTTGTCGTAGGAAGCGATCGCCTGATCAAATTTTTTGAGTCCAGCCAAGGCTAAGCCATGATTGTTCCATAGCTCTGGATCTTTAGTTCCACGTTCATCTTGCAAAGCTAATTCAAAACAATTCAGAGCAGCTTGAAATTTTTTTTGCTTCAGATAAATGTTGCCCAATAATTTGTAATTACCAGGATGCTTAGGCGTTGAGCCAATGTTACAAACCAGCGTTTGACTATAAGCAGATTGATCGGTGAATACCAAAAAAAATTCTAGGGTATAACCTGAGACAATCAAGAAATAAGTTAATGACCGAAGAACTAAAGACTGAAAATTCATAAACCTTATTTTTTGATGATAGTAGGTTTTGATTTGAAAGCCGAGCTTCTTAGAATTCTATTTAGCAACACGCGGCGCTGGTGGTAGTGGCGGATTAGACTCTTCTGTAGAGAGGTTATAAGTTACTAAGGGTGGATTATAAGTTGCTACAGGAGGGTTATAAGGTTCAGCAGGAGGAGCATTATAAGTTGCTACAGGAGGGTTATAAGGTTCAGCAGGAGGACTATAAGTTGCTACAGGAGGAGGACTATAAGGTTCTGGAGTTATATTGCGCGGAGTTTCTACATTTAGGTTAGCGGATATAGCAGACAATCCTAAGGGTAAAATATCAGGACTATCTGGATTTGGTGTTGATTTTTCTGGAGCGTCTTTACGCTGCCGTTGCCAAGAAGAAATTATTGAGATAAGGTCATTTTTTTTCTGAACAGCCCCTTGCCATTGAGTCAAGAATTGATCAGATGTTGCTTGGATTCGACTGCTAAATGGGACTTCTTTGCCAGTGGATTGATTTTCCGTCGATTGATTTATAGTCTTGGCAAATTCTAAATCTTTACTGATAGTAGCCACAGATTTAGGCTGCATATAAAAATAAGATCCGACAGCACCGCTAATAGTAGCTCCCAAAACCAAAAACATAACAGTTAAGATTCTTATTCCGCCTTTAGTAGTTACTTTAGATGTTTTGTTATAGGCTTTTGCTTTTCTGTGAATTTTGGAGTTAGAGAAATTCGCCTTAAATCTCTTTGTTCTATAACCATAATTTGATTCTGAACCTAATAGTTCTAGAGAGCGTGTTTCTTCAGATAATGGTTGTTTTGGCGATGAATCTTGAGGATTAGTATTTGGGGATAAATTAGTATTTGGGGATAACAGAGTTAGCTGATTATTGTGTAGAGATGTAAGCGTAGATTCGGAAGGGCTAATAACTGGTTGTATAGATCGCAACATTTGTCCTGCATTAATGTAGCGACAATCAGGTTCATTAAAGAGAGCCATGTTTAAGATTTTCATAAACTGATCGCTAACAGTGCAGAAATCTTGCCATTTCCATGAATTGTTTGATGTTTTCAGTGCTTCAGGGGGCTGTCCTGTTAGCAACACTATAATTGATACACCGAGCGCATAAATATCATCTGTGGGTGTTGTTTGTTGCGTTTCCACAAATTCTGGGGCCAGATAGGTCGGATCATTTATCCCATTACCGTCCAGCAGAATGATTTCCATACGACTGTAATCGTAGGCAACTGTATCTAGAGAGATCGAGCCGTGGGTTTGATCGCGGTCATGCAATTCGCTTAAATGAGGAAGTACTTGCCGCAAAATGTCCTTTGCTTCTGCTTCAGAAATTCCAGAGTCAGAAATAGGGGTAAGTAATGTGCGATATGTGGAATATGTTAAATGTTGCGTTTGCATAACTTCTCAACTCCATTATTTTAGACCTGTGGGAATGTCATCCCCAAAAGCTTTGCAATTTTTCTGCAATAGGTATTTCAGAAGATTTTTATCACGAAAATATTAAAATTTAGTTAAGATTTAGTCTACGCAAGCTTTGTAGGATTTTTCCAGTATATCGCAACAAGTCTATTTGACATTCATCTCGTAAGGTTATTAGGACAGTAAACTTCGGATTTAGATGTAATACATGGTAGTCGCAATTTGGCGTTGGCGTTGCCGATCGCACAAATCTTTTAATGTACAGCCGTCTAACACACTGGATGCAGCCTTTTGTGCAGCTTCCCAAGCTTCACGAATTACGGAAACTGAGGCGCTCTCATGATTTGCTTTATAGGTTTTCTCGGAGATGGGATCGTGACCTTCGATGCCTCGAATAATTTCTAGTAAGCTAATTTCCCAAGGTTCACGGGCTAGAATATATCCACCTTTAGAGCCACGTTGACTTTTGACCAAGCCCTGTCGCTTGAGGGTTGCCAATAGCTGCTCTAAATAGCGATCGGGGATATTTTGTTGATTGGCAATTTGACGAATTTGGAGGGGTTGATCAAGCGCAAAATTACTAGCTAACTCCAGCATCGCCAAGATTGCATATTCACTCTTTAAGGAAAGTTCCACAACTATCTATGACTCTTAATTTAACTTAATTTAACTTAATTTAACTTAATTTAATATTTAATATTTAATATTTATATTTGGTATTAAGTAGCTAGGCGCAATCAAATATAAAACCCTAAAACCTGTG
>DCSN01000007.1 GCA_002325645.1 Pseudanabaena sp. UBA1465 | reverse complement strand
TCCAATTGGGCTGATTAGTTACCAATTTTGATTAAATTTTTTAGTTAATTAAATTCACACAAGAAATTTTCATAAAAGGTTGAAGAATGCCGAATCTATTTCGTAGCCTAGACTTTGGGTCATTTGTTGTAACTTTGCAGTGCTTTCAATGCCGCGTGACTTGAGCCAGAGAGAAATTGTGAAGACCTTCTGCATGACAAAAAGCTCCAACGCTTCGGGATTGTATTGCAACACATAGCCATCGACTTCGCGCTTGAACTCGTGGGGGACTAGCATCGCGGCATAGCGACTGAGTTCGGCACGCCAATCGAGGAGATAGCTAAACCAAGGATAGGTAGCATCAAGACGCACAAACCAGAGACGCACTTCTGAAATTTCTGACAATTCGCGAGGGTCGCCATCTTCCTTATTCCAGACAAGTTCGATTTGAAAGGCGCGATCGCTTTCTGGTGTCTTATCCCAATTGGCTAATAACTTCTCGATCGCAATTTTGGCAGGAGTAATATCGAGGGATTCAATGCAGGCTTGATTGATATAGATGATGGTAGACATAGTAGTTTCTCGATAGATAATTAATGCGGCACGATGTGCCGCATTAATGGTTATTAATGGTTATTTTTTTGGTAAATGTTCACGCGGATCGAAGGATTGAACCTTGAGTAGTTGCTCGTAAAGTTCTCGTTCGCGATTGCTAGGATTTTTGGGAACGACGATTTGAATTTCTACATATTGATCGCCAAAGGTCTTCGCGTCCTTGGGAAAGCCTTTACCAGAGAGGCGCAATTGTTGACCCGACTTAACGGCAGGTGGAATCGTTAGTTTGACTAAGCCGCTTAGGGTTGGGACTTCCACTTGGATACCCAAAACAGATTCGCTGGGGGAAATCGGTAATTGACAACGAATATCGGAACCTTCGAGGGTAAAGAAAGGATGAGGCTTGAGGATGATTTTCAGATAGAGATCGCCGCCCGATGCGCCCTGCCCCTTGAGGCGAATTCTCTGACCAGAGAGGACACCTGCGGGCATATTGACCTCTAGCGATCGCCCATCTTCGAGGCGAATGCGTTCACGACCACCGACATAGGCACGTTCGAGGGGTAATTCTAAGACTGCCTCCGAATCGCGGCGAGGGTTGGGACGGGGTGGGGCTTGGGTACTGGTGCGATAGGAGGATGTGCCACCTGTATCTTGGGCGCGTTCGTTGGTGCGGAATTTGCCCAATAATTGATCGACAAATTCTTGAAAATCGTTGTATTGGCTAAAGTCCACATCGCCTGTGTAGCCACCACGTTCAAAGTCGGGCGTGTAGGGTTCGCGGGATGATGGAGCGCGTCCACCTGCGCCTTGGAATCCGCCTTGTTTCCAATATTGCCCAAAGCGATCGTACTGCTGACGCTTGGTGGTGTCGGATAGGACTTCGTAGGCTTCACCGATATCTTTGAAGCGCTCTTCGGCGGCCTTGTCATTGGGATTCAGGTCGGGATGATATTTCCGCGCTAACCTGCGATAGGAGCGCTTGATTTCGTCAGCCGTAGCTGTCTTCGGTACACCGAGGATTTCATAGTAATTGCGAAAGTTTTGCATATTTCCCGAACTGCAAACAAGGAGATAACTTAGCTTACCCTATGGTTGCTTTTGGAAACACCGTTGGTGCTTCCAAAAGATTTTTAGATCCAGCTACGCAACCACATTAACATGGGTAAATAACCTGAGGAGATCGGTAAACCGATATAAATCGGCAACCAGAATAAAAAGGCGATCGCTACAGTTGCAAAAATCCCTGAACCGATCGCTCGCACATTTGCCATAGAGGATTGCCATAGCTGGGAAACAATGAGGGCTAGGGCAGCAAAGGCAAACACCGAAGCGGGCATATAGTGATACAAAAATATACAGCGCCGACTCAAGCTCCAAGGCAGCCAATGGGCGGCAAAGCTGGCGATCGCGTACAAGATAAACCAAAATAGCGATCGCCATTGGGTATAAATTTCTGTCAACAGCACCACAAGGGGGTGAACATGGCGCAATAAATTTGTGCTGAATTTGGGATGAGTTATTAAATTAATACCAAGTTTGGCTAATAACCGAGGAGGGAATCGCAATCTTGAAACAATTAATTTTCCTAATAATAATCCTAAACAAATTAGTAAAGCGATCGCGCTGAGCCAATATAAAAGGGGATTGCCCATCGCATGGACAAATTCCACCATGCTATTGGGACGGGTTTCAAAAAAGTAAGCGATCGGACGAATTAATAACACCCAACTCCACCAAGGCGAGCAGTAGGGATGAATTGGTTCAGTTTTACCGACTCCTAAATTTTGATGAAAGCCAATGATCTGACGATGCAATTCCCAAATATCGCGTTCAGGATTAATCATCAAATGGGGAATCCACTGCACGAAATAAAAGGCGATCGGCACAATGATTAAGCCAATCACGATCTGAGCCGCATTTAGAGTTTGACGGTAGCGGGACCATGCGTAACCAGCGATCGCCACTAGCCCGATGATATAAGCCAAGCCTGTCCATTTGACGCTGATAGATGCGCCTAACATTAACCCTGTGATGATCGTCCAGAACCAACGCTGTCGCGATCGCTTCAACGCCAAGACCATGCATAACTGGCTAAGCATCCCAAAAAGTAAGATGTAGATATTGATCAAGCCAAACCTTGACTCCACCAATAGCAAACCATCCATCACGATAAACCAACCCGTCAGCCAAGCCCAACTGCGGCGATCGCTAAGCTGCCACACAAATTCATAGGTAATTAAGGGCAGTAGCGAACCAGCCAAAGCCGTCATCCAGCGATAACCCAAGGGCGCATAACCCAAAAATTGAATACCTAAGGCAATGATGTATTTCGCTAGGGGCGGATGAGCATCAAATAGAGTTTCCCCACGGAGGTAGTTTTGAGCAAACTTAGGATAGTAAACCTCATCAAAAACAATATCCGCCGTGCCATCAATATTCCAAAATCTCGTCCCAAAGGCAACCAAGGCGATCGCCATTACTCCAAATACTGGATGCTCCGATAGCCAAATCAGGCGATCGGTGAAACGAGCAAAGGGAGTCATAATTTTTTGTTCTCTCCAGTTGCTCATATATTCTACATTTTCATAAACAAGAAATTTTGTGTGATGTGGCTTCGCCACATCACACAAAATTTCTTATTTACCTGCCTTAATTTGGGCAACTAAATCTTCTAAATTCTTGAGATTGGGAACGCCAGAGAAAAATGTTCCATTTATAATATAAGAAGGCGTACCGCCCACACCTAAAGATCTCCCAAGTTCAAAATCCTTCTTAATCGCTTCCTTGGCTTCAGGACTCTTGCGATCGCGATTAAATCTATCGAGATCAAGTTTCAGGGTCTTGGCTAATTCCACATAGAACTCTTCACCCAGTCTACTCTGCTGCTCAAACAAAGCATTATGGTATTCCCAAAATTTGCCTTGTTGGAAAGCTGCCCATGACGCAAAGGCGGCGGGTTCGGCTTGTGTATGGATTTGGGTAAGCGGAAAATGTTTGTATACTAACGTGACATCATTGCCATTTTTTGCCATGAATTCCTTCACCACCTCATGGGCTTTAGCGCAGTAAGGACATTCAAAATCGGAGAATTCCGCCAGAATAATCTTCTGACTAGTGGAACCCGTCACAGGCGCATTGCGAAGGAGCAAGCGTGGCTCTTGGCGAATTTGTGATAACACCTTATTGCGGGCTTGATCTTCCTGTTGAGCTTGCGATCGCTGATAAGCCTGCACCGAGTCCAAAATCACCTGTGGATTTTTACGAAGAATTTCTAATACTTTGGCTTCAAATTGAGCGTCAGACAACTGAGCGCTGGCTGATTGTCCTGAAGAAGCACAACTTGTAACGATCAGTAAGAGGGCCACTAAGGCTGATAGGAAATAGGGTTTCAGGCGCATCACAAAAATATCGTAAATACAGGGTGTAATTCTTTTCGCTTTAGTTTATAGCATTCCCAGCAAATAATTAGTAGTGCGTGGCTTCACCGCGCACCTTAAGAAACCATTCAAGGGTAGTGTTTCAGACTTGTTGGGGGAGCAAATAAAACCCAGAAGTTAGGAACAATAGCTGGCTTGTTTTTGCAATTTTTATCG
>DCSN01000250.1 GCA_002325645.1 Pseudanabaena sp. UBA1465 | reverse complement strand
ATTTCTTGTCTACAAAGCTATAAAACATAGTGTCAAGATTTTGTTTGTTCATCCTGCGTATACCAGTCAGATGTGCCATAAATGCAGCCATATTTATCCCGTAAAAGGCGAGTCCTACAGGAATGGGAAAAGATTTGTTTGTGGGCATTGTGGTTGGAAAGGTGACGCTGAACTGACTTGTCTTGTCAATGACATGACTATTTGCAGCGCAAAGCAATATATAGTTGAAGAAAGGTTTTGATTAAGAAATGTGATGACGCAAACACTCGATGCGGATGTAATTGTAATTGGCTCAGGGATTGGTGGATTAGTCACCGCGACGCAATTGGCGGCGAAGGGGGCAAGCGTAATTGTTCTTGAGCGCTACTTGATTGCGGGGGGTAGCGGTGGCTATTTTGAGCGCAATGGCTACCGCTTTGATGTGGGCGCATCGATGATCTTTGGCTTTGGCGATCGCGGTACGACGAATCTCCTCACCCGTGCGCTGGCGGCCGTAAATATGAAAATAGAGACGATCGCCGATCCCGTGCAGATCCATTACCATTTGCCGAATAAGCTGGAAATTGAGGTGCATCGCGATTATGAGCAGTTTATTAAAGAGTTAAGCGATCGCTTTCCCCATGAGCGTCAGGGGATTCGCAAGTTTTACGATGAATGTTGGCGAATTTTTAATTGCTTAAATGCGATCGAGTTACTGTCGTTGGAAGAATGGCGTTATTTGATGCGCGTATTTTTCCAAAATCCGTTAGCTTGTTTAGGCTTAGCTGCTTACTTACCCCAAAATGCAGGGGATATTGCCAAGAAATATATCCGCGATCCTGAGTTGTTGCAATTCATCGATATGGAATGCTATTGCTGGTCAGTGGTTCCCGCCGATCGCACACCCGCGATTAATGCAGGGATGGTCTTTAGCGATCGCCACTATGGTGGCATTAACTATCCTGTAGGCGGCGTGGGCAAGATTGCCGAAAAACTTGCTGAAGGTTTAGAAAAAGCAGGTGGTGAAATTCGCTATGGGGCAAGGGTTACGCAGATTATCCCTAAAGCAAAGTCTGGCAAAGGGGCGATCGGTGTAAAACTAGCGAATGGCGAAATTCTCTATGCCAAGAAAGTCGTTTCTAATGCCACACGCTGGGATACCTTTGGGAACTTGCTCAAGGATGAACCTTTACCCCGTGGTGAAAAGGGCTGGCGATCGCGCTATCAAAAATCCCCTAGTTTCCTCAGTTTACATCTCGGCGTGGAAGCTTCTGCTATTCCCGATGATGTCGCTTGTCACCATATCTTGCTCGAAGATTGGAATGATATGCAAAAAGAACAAGGCACAATTTTTGTCTCGATTCCCACTCTGCTCGATCGCTCCCTTGCCCCTGAAGGTCATCACATTGTGCATACCTTTACACCTAGCTGGATGAGTGAATGGGAAGGTTTATCGCCTTCGGACTATGAAGAGAAAAAAAATGACGCAGCAAGAAAACTATGCGATCGCCTATTAGCAATTTTTCCGAAACTAGAAGACTGTCTCGACTATCAAGAAATCGGCACACCCCGCAGCCATCGGCGATTTCTCGGTCGTGCCGATGGAACCTATGGGCCAATTCCTGCCAAAAAACCTTTAGGGCTTTTGGGAATGCCTTTTAATCGGACTTCTATTCCCGATTTATATTGTGTTGGCGATAGCACTTTCCCTGGTCAAGGTTTAAATGCAGTAGCATTTTCGGGCTTTGCTTGTGGGCATTTGGTTGCCTCATCATTAGGACTACCGTTATTGTAGTATTTAGTGGAACTCTTGAGAGGCTATCAAATTTGTTTTGATTTGAGCTGACAATGGAATTGATAATGCTGCGATCGCCGAAATTACTGCAATTGAAATAATTTTCATGTTCTTGTGGCTTTTTGAATTTATCAAAGATAATCACTACGATTTGTCTGCTAAAATCAACAGCGTGAGGACTCAGGAGTTACATGGCTGGATATACGCTGATTTTAGCGATTTTGATCTTAGGTGGAATCATTGCGACATTAGGCGATCGCATTGGCACTAAGGTTGGTAAAGCGCGTCTGAGTATGTTCAATCTGAGACCGCGTGACACCGCTACATTAGTCACGATCGCCACAGGGGGCATGATCTCCGCTTCTACCCTCGGAATTTTGCTGCTACTGAGTGGGCAGTTGAGGGATGGCTTATTTCGCTTAGAAAGCATTCGTTCAGAGCTATCTAGTAGTCAAGAACAAAAGCAAAAAATTGAATCTGAGTTAAATACAGCTAAAAATGAACAGGAAAAAGCCAAACAACGCTTAGCAGAAATCAATAAGTTCTTAGTTGAAGCGGTGCGAAAACAGGCTGAAACCCAAGCTTTGTTACAAACCGTCGAAAGTAAATTTCAAAAAGCCGATGAAGAACTGCAAAAAGCTTCTCAACAAGAAGCAGAATTGCTTGACCGTGTTCAAAATTTGACTAAAGAGCAGGAAAGTCTGCAAACAGAAAGTAGTCAACTTAGACAAGAGAAAGAACGCATCTCTGGTGAATTAGCAACTATTTCTCGCGATCGCGAAACCCTAAAACAAAAGGTAGATGAATCAGAACAGCGTTTAGTGGTGATCGAAAAACAACGCGCAGACTTAACCACTGAAATTGCTTCCCTAGAAACTGCCCGCGAACAATTGATTGTTAGTCTTGAAGCATTACGCAAAGGTAACGTCGCTATTTTTGCCGATCAAATTCTGTCAATCGGAGTAGTACGGCCTAATCTCACTAAAGCGGAATTACGTCAGGCTACTATTCAACTGATCCAACAAGCTGAAATAAATGCTCGCGAACTTCTCGATTTTCTTCCCGATCAAGCACCAAAGGAACCGATCATTAAGATTGCGGAATCCCAAATCGAAGGGTTGTTAAATCGGATTCAAGATGGAAAGAGCTATGTGATTCGGATTCTCTCAGCAGGCAACTTTTTAAAGCGTGAAACCCAAATAGCGATCGCCGCCGATGTTACCCTTAACCGCCAAATTTTTGCGCGGGGCGATGAAATTGCAACCTTACCATTTAGCCCTAATCTTACGCCGCAAGTCCTAGCATCACGCATTGAACAGTTGTTTCTGTTAGTCAGTTTTCGCGCCCGCCGTGAGGGTGTGTTAGCAAATCCTGTAACGGGCAAAGTCGGTAACTTCGCCCCTGAAGCCTTGACTGAACTGTTTAGAGTGGCAAGTGAGCTAAAATCTCCCTACGAAATTAGAGCAGTTACTAAGGAAGCGATTTTTCCTGCAAGTTCCCTGATCCTAGAGCTAATTATTCGTCAAAATGGTGTGGAAATCGCAAGGTTTGGATAAATAGAGGAAAGTGGCGCTTGGCGATGTCTTCCTGTATTTGGATTGAAAAGCTTGCAATTGCTATATAAAATATATTCATGACAAAATCTATGGCAAAAATATCTCTATGCGATCGCTGTAACTTTTACGCCCATACCAATTTATTGGTTTGTGCAGTACATCCCTATGGGCCACAGTGGGGAGTTTGCTCCGATTTTGTTTCAGCCGAACTATGGGAACCCGATGATCCCCAAAGTTATGATCCTGCGATGGAAGCTGAATGTGGATGGCATCCAATTTTTACAGGTAAATGTCCTGAATGTCGCACACCCTTCTCACGGATGCGGCTACCACCCGAACAATGGCGCTGTAAGTGTTGTGGATGGGAAGATGATCTCTAATTAAAGTTTGCTTTGCAAATTTTAATTGTTTTGTTGATTTTTAATTATTCTTGGCGATCGCTACCATAGACATCACGTCCTCGAATATTGGCGATCGTGTTTAAGACGGCGGCGGCGGCAGCCATAATATCACGCTCTTCACCACCGAGATATAAACGCCCAAAGCTACCCACAGCCACAATTTCCAAAATATTAATCGAAGCCGCTTTTTCCGCTTCATTAGCAGCCAGTGCTGCATAGGCCGCAGGTTCAACTTCCATGATGTATAAAGTTTGACCAGATAACAACATCTGTCCACGCCGAAAGCGATTGATCAGTTGGGTCTGATGGGCATCTACATTCCGAATAATTTGGCTAGAAAGTAATCTCGGTTTAATCCGATCTTCTTCGGTGACACCTAGCATTTCTAGAATGGCTCTACCTGCGGCTTTGGTTTCACCTTGACTGGCGGAATGAATTTCTAGCAATCCGTATAAACGCTCAACAATCTGCACCCCTGGGCGGACGGAGGTAGACTTTAGAGCTACATCAGTAATCCGATTAATTTCAATACCAGGGGAAATTTCGATCCAGAGTGAAGTATCACCAGGTAATGGCAAAAATCCTTGTGCGATCGTGCCTAAATAAGCAGCATGTTGTCGCTGTAAGTTATCCAGATAGACGTAGCTGCGTAAGTCGATACCCAAAAAATTTTCTCCCACGATGATTTAACTAGGTTGTACTGACTAGCCAAATCAACAGCTACGTTAGATCACCCAAGGTATGATTTTATCTCAATAATGCACTTCAATAAACAGAGGCGGCGCTTCGCGCCGCCTCTGTTTACAGCCTATAGAGGCTTTGAGTAGTACAGAGAAATTTTGGGAAGCGGCGCGGAGCGCCGCTTCCCAAAATTTCTCTTGGGTTTAATTAAGCGCAAAGCGCTGTATTGTTTTTTATAGCCCTGCTTGAGCTTTAGCGACAACCTGACCATTTTTAAACTCAATAATCGCATTACTACCCTGTGGATTTTTCCAAGAGTAAACCTTACCTACAGTGTCATTCATCGTATTTTCAGCGATAACTTTTCCAGATACCCCAAAAATTTTCTCTACCTGTTCAACTGTCATTCCTTTTTGAACAAGATTAAATTTTTCTAAGGTAATCGTTTTTTCCTCTTCCTGCGAGGCCTTAGATGGGAATGACGGACTAGTATTTATGTTTGATGTCGATGTTGTTTCCGTAGCAATGGGAGACGAAGAGAGATTTTTTTGCGATCCAGTGGGTGCAGACTGTCTAGTTCCAACTGATTCAGCAGTTTGACTCTTGCTATTTTGAGAACTGGGCTGGGATGACTTATCAATGACTGCATTGGAGGGGATTGCGGGATTTGGCTCCGTGGAGATTTTACTGGTAACTGCACGGGCAAATGCACCTATGCCTAATCCTAGTAGCACAATCGATAATCCTACTAACAACAACTGCCAATTTT
This sequence comes from Pseudanabaena sp. UBA1465, assembly GCA_002325645.1. Classification (GTDB taxonomy): domain Bacteria; phylum Cyanobacteriota; class Cyanobacteriia; order Pseudanabaenales; family Pseudanabaenaceae; genus Pseudanabaena. The sequence continues at coordinate 10,188 of DCSN01000250.1, read as the reverse complement.
CATTAATCAAATTTTTATTTGATTGGAAGGATAATTGAGCCTGTTCTTGTCGATTAGGAGAAGTTATATTTAATAGGCTAGATTTACGATCAAATATGATTTCTTGTTTCTCAACAGCCTGTAAATATGTTTTTGCTTTGGGGTTGTTTGAGGAAAGTTTGTTAATAGCCCGTTGCAATACAGAGTTTTTAGAAAGTTGTGTTTCTGTAGACTGAAGTTCTATAGGTTTTACTTCTGTGGATTGAAGTTCTATAGTGTTTACTTCTGTGGATTGCAATTTGGGATCAGCTAAATTATCTGACTGCAATTCTGAAGTATGAGACAAAGATAATTTTAGTGACTCTGCCATAAATTGCTCTGTCCATAGTAAGTGCTGTTCATGGGTCTCATCATCCTTACGCCAACAGTAAACCTTAAATTTTGCTACTGATTCTATATGTAAATTGTGGAGTTTGCTATGGGCTAATGTCAGGATTGTTTCTTTGTCAATACTAGAATTTGTGCGAATTTGTAGTTCTAAACTGCTATCAATAATAGCGACTTCAGTGTCAAAGTAATCAGCGCCAAGGACTTGTAATTCCTGACGGATAATTTCGGCGATCGCCTGTGGATCTCGTTTATGGGCAAGTTCGGCAATCGAAAGCATACTTCTCTAATCGTCCTAGTTTCACTAGTGAATAGGGTTTTACTATTCTTGGCTATTTTAATCTTATGCCAATACATTACACTTGCCTATTGATGGCTGCGATCCGCTAAATTGCTTGAGTAATGTGAAGGCGTTACTCACGCAGTTTAGGAAAAAACAATTTTTAGTAGCGCGGCAAAGCCGCGCTACTAAAAATTGTTGCCTTTAGATTTTGTGAGCCTAACCTAAGCAGCGCAAAGACTCTAGCATTCCTTTCGCTTTATTCAAGGTTTCTTGATATTCCTTTTCAGGATCGGAATCGGCGACCACTCCAGCACCCGCTTGGACGCTTGCCTTGCCATCTTTTGTGACCATGGTGCGAATGGTGATTGCTGTATTCAATTGTCCTTCAAAGTCGTAATAGCCATAGGCTCCAGCATAAGTCCCTCGGCGATCGCCTTCAAGATGATGGATGATGTCCATCGCTCTAATTTTGGGCGCACCGCTTACGGTTCCCGCAGGGAAGCAAGCCTGAAGCAGATCCCAAGCTGTCTTTTCGGGACGCATTTCGCCCACCACATTACTGACAATATGCATCACATGGGAATAAAGCTCGATGGACATTAGCTCATCGACCTTAACGGTTCCACTTTTGCAGACCCGACCCAGATCATTTCGCCCCAAGTCCACTAGCATCACATGTTCGGCAACTTCCTTCGGGTCAGCGAGCAAGTCCTTGGCTAGAGCCTGATCTTCCGCAGGGGTTGCGCCTCTAGGTCTTGTGCCTGCGATCGGGCGCAGCACTGTCCGTGATACGCCATTGATGACTTCTGCTTTAACCATAATTTCAGGGCTAGAGCCGATTAGCTGCCAATCCTTAAAGTTAAAAAACGCCATGTAAGGCGAGGGATTAACTACGCGCAAAGAGCGATACAAACTAAATGGCTCACCTTTAAACTCGGTGGTTAATCTCTGGGAGAGGACAACTTGGAAGATATCGCCAGCTTTGATATGTTCTTTGCCCTGCTCTACGGCTTTGCAGAATTTTTCGCGGGTGACATTGCTGGTATAGCTGACAGGGGGCTGTAGGCGCGGATTTGTCCATGTGATTGCGGTTTTTTGGCGATCAAGGGGCGATCGCAGTTTATCGACAAGGATCGTCAGGCGATCGCAGGCAGCTTTGTAGGCAGATTCAGGATTATTGCCATTACTCAGATCGGCATAGGCGATCGCCCAAATCTTCCGTTTGACCTGATCGAACACCAACAAGCTATCGACCTGCATCCATACCCCATCAGGGGTATCGCCATCTTGACAGGGATATACAGGCACTTTCGGCTCAATCCAATTAATTAATTCATAGCCCCAATAGCCAAATAGTCCGCCTAAACTTGGCGGTAACTGGGGCAGATGCACGGGCTGGATGGGTGCAAGGCAATTATTCAAATGGTGAAAGGGATTGCCGATAAATTCTTTGACTGTGCCATCGCGAAAAGTTTGGGTGGTGCGATCGCCCCTTGCTTCTAATACCCATAGAGGATCGCAACCTAACAAGCTATAGCGCCCAAGTCTCTCGCCACCCTCAACGGATTCCAACAAAAAGCTATAGGGTTGACCTTGACATACACGATACCAAGCTGACACTGGTGTATCTAGATCAGCAACCAGTTCCATATATACAGGTACAAAATTGCCCTGCTCAGCAAGCTTAATAAAGTCGGAATACTCAGGGAAAATCATGCGATCGGGATTTCTAAACAACTTGGTTTAACTAAGGGAGATCTTATCGTGGTTTTTCCACTGCTTCACAAAAAGCCATCCAAAACCAAGAAGTTAGTGGAACAGGGCTTTGCCCCATTCCACTAACTTCTTGGTTTTACAGTAAAATCATGGCATTACGAAAATTACCTAAAGAAGATATGTGAATAGAATTACCTCTGAGATCAAGACGTAGTAATTTTTTGAGATTAGTAATTTCTGGAGGTAAGCTATTTAGTTGGTTATAGGATAGATCTAATTCTGTAATATTTGTGAGATTGCCCATTTCAGGAGGTAGAGAAGTTAATTGATTATGACCAAGATAAAGATCGGTTAAATTGACAAGACTACTAATTTCTTCTGGCAAACTAGTAAGTCTATTATTTCGTAAATCTAGCTCTGTTAAATGGCTGAGGTGATGAATTTCTAAAGGCAAAGCTTCTAATTGATTTTCACATAAATCTAGCCATGTTAAAAACTTTAAGTATCCAATTTCAGGGGGTAAATTCTTCAGAAAATTCTTGCTAAGATCGAGCCTTGCCAAATTCGATAAATATTTAATTTCTGGAGGCAATTGCGTAATTTGATTTTCGGCAATATTCAGTACTGTCAAATTTTTGAGATACATGACAGCATCTGGTATTTTTTGAAATTGGTTACAGTCTAAATGTAGCCAAGTTAGACTTTGTAAATTGGCGATCGCATCGGGAAGGGTTATTAATTGATTTTCGCTCAAATACAGCCACACTAAATCTGATAATTTACCAATTGTGTCGGGAACTGCGGTCATTTGCAGTTCACTTAGATAGAGAGAGTTTGTCTCAGAAACTCTAGCGGTCTCAATTGCTTGCAAGATTTCCTGTTCGTTCATTGTGGGATTTTATGGTACTTAAAGTACAACAAGTACAAATTAATAATTGCTGGTTTACATACTCCTCAGCAGGAAATGCTAAGCATCCAGCAATTTTGTTTTTGCATGGATTTATGGGCGATCGCGATGAGTTTAAACAAGCGATCGCAACTTTATCTAAACAATTTTATTGTGTAGCGATCGACTTACTAGGTCATGGTCAAACCTATCTTCAGGATCAAAATACTGAGCAAGAGTATTACTACAGAATACAGGCGATCGCCGATCTTATTATCAAATTTTTGGATTTTCTTCGTTTGGATAGCTGTTTTCTAGTGGGCTACTCTATGGGCGGAAGATTAGCATTATATTTAGCCATTTATTTTCCCCAATATTTTCGGAAAGTGGTTTTAGAGTCAGCCTCCGCAGGTTTACGCACAGCAACAGAAAGAGGCGATCGCCTTGCCAAAGATCACCAACTTGCCGCCGAACTAGAAAATTTGAAAGATCGTGACTTTCGACTGTTTCTGGAAAACTGGTATCAGCAAACCATTTTTAAAAGCTTGCGATCGCATCCAAATTTCCCGCACCTGCTAGAGCAGAGGTTAAATAATTCCCCAATGCAATTGGCAAAGTCTTTACGCAATCTCAGTACGGGGATGCAACCGAGCCTATGGGAAAATCTATCTCAAATTAAGATTCCCTTATTATTATTAGCAGGAGAAATGGATTCTAAGTTTGTGCCAATAAATCAACAAATGGAGCAGCTATGTAAATTTGCAAAATTAGTAATCATTCCTAACTGTAGTCACAATATCCATTTTGAGAATCCAGATTTATTTATCGAACAAATCCAAAGTTTTTTACTGCCATAAATAAAGGCGGCGCAATGCGCCGCCTTTATTTATTAGAGAGAGATGCGCCGCATCTTTCTCGTAAAATCAACTTCTTACTGAAGCAATATTTTTTATATCTGGACGGGGCGCAGGCGCAAAGAAGAGCGACTCAAAGGAAGCATCACGATTGCCTAGGGTTTCATAGAAGAAAAATGAAAATCCATCAAAGGTCATCTCACGGGCGATTCTAACCTGTCCTTTGATCTGGCGCATATCAACATTTTGAATTCTTAAACCCGTCAGGATGCCGATCGCTACAGGTACTTTCTGGCGAACCTCCTGCCATTCAGGTTGCGATAACTCCCTTGTATAGTCTTCGATATTATCTCGATATACTTGGACGACTATCTCATCCACAAGTCCGAGATAAACCCAGTTATACCAGTCTTGTAAATACTTTCTATAGGAAAAGTCCTTAGGATTAGGAGACAGAGAAATTAAACAATTAGGCTTGACGGCTCTAACGGCTTTCGATATCTTCTGCATCAAGTTACCAAGCTTTCTAGCCCTCCATGCCATCCATTCAGGATTTTTAAAATCTTCCGATGGGAGTCTTCCGAAATGCTCTTTTTTATATAAAGCGATCGTGTAGTCATCATAGCCAAGTTCCGATGGCATTCCAAAATGGTCATCTAGTTGAATTCCATCTAAGTCATATTTTTTGACTACTTCCACAATTAAATCCGTCAGAAATTTCTGAACTTCGGGATGGGCTGGAGTCATCCAAACCAGTCGATGCTGATTATTTTCACCATGAATAAATACTTGGGAGCCGTCTTTACGTTGAGAGATCCATTCAGGATGTTTACGCGCTAACTCAGATCCTTCCTCCGTCATTAGTCCATACTCAAACCAAGGGATCACCGTAAAATTTTGTTCATGCCCTAATTGGATAACCTCCTCCAACATATCCCGATTTTGGAGACCAGGGTTAGGATCGATCGCTACACCAAAGGCTTTTTCGGCAACTTGACTTTTATAAAGAGTATGTCCACCATTCCAGACGGTTGGATAAAGGGTATTAAATTTTAAGCGTTTTAATCTTTGAATAGCCTGTTGAATACGCTGTGTGGAGAATAAAACATCACTATCGACGTTTGTTAGCCAGATACCACGCAATTCGCTGTTATTAGTTGGTCTAATTGTTGGATTAATAGGACTAATTGGGCTAATTTGCTCAATAGTATTACTACTACTGGCGTTACTAGCAGTCGTTTGAGCGATCGCCCAAAAAGGAAAATTGATCATTAAGGCGATCGCTAATCCTAAAAATGTCAAGATTAGGAAGCGTAATCGCGCTTGCCAAGATACCGAATTAATTTTCCCCATAACAAACGAGCTAGGTAAGCTCTAACTCCTCACATGTAGGCTTCAATTTTTTTGCCCCTATATTATAACGAAAAACTGATAAGAAATAAAAAAGAGCGTCCCTATAGGGTGCGCTCCTTTTTAAATAAATATTAGGTTTTCGTCTGTGGATTTTGTGGGCGCAATAAATTGCGATTCATTTCTAAGATGGGGCATAACAAATCGGCAATATCCTTGGGCAAAATATCCCTAACCACATCTTGCATAACTAGATAAGTGACATTACAAGCTTCCTGTGCGCCAAAAGCCTGCATAATTGTCTGGAACCAATATAAAAATTGTTGTCGTAAGAGTTCAGGATCGTCTAACAAAACCGTCATTGCCGAATGGCGTAATACTCGCAAAGTATCCTGTTTCCATTTAACCCTCCTGTCTTCACCCTTCAGCACAAGCACCTGCGGGTGGGAAGATTGAAGTTTGGCGAATACAGATTCCACAATTTCTTGCTCAGACAGCTTAATGCGACGATATGCTTCAACCCGTGAGTCAAAGGAATTTATGTAGGTATCCATAAACTGCAATTCATCGTCACTCGCATAGCGTCCATCAGATTCGGTTCCTAGTTGTTGCAGTTTACTTAACATATTTAAATTTTACGCGATTCAAGATTTATACAGTTTATCGCTCTCGTAGCTTGAAACAATCCGCCACTTGAAGCATTATGTCGAGCGATCGCCTATTTTTTGTTACGATTCAGATAAATTGATACACCTCTATGCGATCGCTCGCCGCAATATTCTGTCATGTTATCTGACAATGAACACATTGAAGGGCTATTCCCAGAAGCGGCACAAAGCTGGGACTTAAATCGGCTTTATACCGATTTACAAGCTGCTAGTGGCAAGGAAATCAAGCCCTTTGAAAAAGCCTGCTTGCGTGGTCTACTTTGTCGCTATCGTCCTGGGCAACTTGCGTTTAAATTGGCTTGGACTTCGGGAGCTTTGCGGGTGGAGTTAAATAAGGGTTTATATCGTTCTTTGGAGGCGATCGCTGGGCAACCCCTGAACACTTTGCGCTGGGAAAAAGTACCTGAATGGCTAGAGGCAAAGGGTTATAAGGCTCAACGCCAGAATTTGCATGATACGGCGGTCAATTCTTCGCCTAATTCTCAGGCAAATGTGGCAGATTGGGGGGAGGCTCCCAATATTCAAACTTTTTATGGACGCACTGAAGAGCTTGCCAAATTAGAGCAATGGATTGTGCGCGATCGCTGTCATCTGTTGGCAATTTGTGGCATGGGTGGCATTGGCAAGACAGCCCTCGCGGTGAAAATGGTGGAAAATATCCAATCAAATTTTGATTGTTTGATTTGGCGATCGCTACGGGGCGCACAACCGACGGCGCAATTAATATCAGATCTCTTACAATTTCTCAATCATTCTCAAAAAACAGGGGTTAGCATTTCTGACCTACTAGAAATTTTGCGCCAAAAGCGTTGTCTGATCGTGCTAGATGACTTTGAGGCGACACTCCAAGATGGGGAACTGGTGGGAGCCTATCGTCAGGGTTGTGAATTATATGCGGAATTGTTGCAGCGCGTGGGGGCGGAGCGCCATCAAAGTTCTCTGATCTTAATTGGGCGTGAGCAACCGAAGGAAATATCCATGAATCAAGGAGAAGATCAGCCGATCCGCTATTACAAAGTGAATGGATTGCAGCGACAAGGAGCCTTTGAGTTATTAAGGGCGCGAGGTTTTACGGGTTCGGAAAATGGATTGGAAGCTTTAGTGCAGCAATATCGAGGCAATCCTTCTGCTCTACGAATTGTGGCGGGGACAATTCAGGAATTATTTAATGGTAATGTTTCTGAGTTTCTCAAACAGACGGCACTTGCCTTGGGTGATGTCCTCCGCACCTTGCTTTATCAACAGTTTGAGCGCCTCTCAAAGTTAGAAAAAGATGTCCTCTATTGGTTAGCGATTAAGCATCGTCCCGTTTCTCTCGCCACTCTGCGATCGCAGATGAATTTGCAAGCTTCAGGTTCAGAACTAATCGATGCCCTTGAGTCATTGCGCTGGCGATCGCTAATTGAGAAAATTACTGAACAGGATGAGGTCATGTTTTTGCTGGAGCCTGTGGTGCTGAAGTATGTCAATCGTAAATTTGTCGATGAGGTGAGTAAAGAAATTACGGCGATCGCGTTGCAGCAAAATCTGAAAGCGCTTAATTTATTGCAAAGCCATGTTCTCGTTGAAGACCTTGCCCCTGATTCAATTCGAGCGATGCAAATCCGCCTCATTCTCAAACCAATTAAGGACAAATTGAATAAGGCGATCAATCAAAATAATATTGAATTGGAATCTCTCAGAGAAAGTCTTGCCAGTCATCAACCATCGCCACCACCAGAGGGAACAAATTATACCGAAGTAAATCTCGCTCTGATTGGTTTATGTTGGTAGAGCTATGGTGAGAGTATTGCGTTTTTCAGTTCAGTGTGGCACAAGAAAGTAGATACTGTCGAATATACCTGTGCTTTTTGTGGGGAATCCAATATGACATTCGTTGATTTCAGCGCTGGAATGCAACAGTCCTATGTGGAAGATTGTCAGGTATGTTGCCAGCCAAATGTGTTGTATGTCCAAATTGATGAAGATACTCTAGATGTTGAAATTAGCAGCGAACCAGAAAGTTAGTTTTTGACATTCACCGATCGCCCCTCAACAAATCAACATCATCAAACAGCAATCGCCCCTAATCTCAATCAAAAGGCGATCGCCTAAAATATCCATACTCTCACCACACAAGCGATCGTCAATATGCCAAATAAGGTATATTAGACATAACACAGCAAATCAGAGAACAAACAAATGAATCAGAATCAAGTTTCTGAAGTTATTCAAGGTGGGGCGAATGTATTTGAAGATTTAGGTTTTGCGCCTGAAGAGGCGCTTAATCTCAAAATTCGGGCTGATTTAATGTTGAATATTAAGCGGTTCATTCAGTCTCAAGGGTGGACGCAAAAGCAAGCTGCTTTGTTTTTTGGTGAAACTCAACCTCGGATTAGTGATTTGATCAATGGTGATATTGAGAGGTTTAGTATTGACAAGTTGGTGATGATGTTGGTGCGTGCGGATATGGATGTGAGGTTTGAGGTGTCATGAGTAATTTTTTAACTGTGATTCAAGAGTTGGGTTATGCAGGTGCTGCAAGATTTTTGTTAAGGTTTGAATCTGGTTCTGGTGACTATACGAAAGAGCGTCATCAGGGATTAGAGCAATTGACGATGGATGATTTTGGAGCTTTTGTGCAGAAGAAAAGAGAAAAAAATGATTGAAAGTCGCCCCTAATCTCATCAAAAAGCGATCGCCCCTTAACAAACCAACAACATCAAAAGTGCGATCGCATCTTTATAAATTAAATGTTAAGCTACAATGACTTGACTTAGCCATAAGCAAAATAAACTATGGACATCACTATTCATCTTGAAAAAGAGCAAGCGGATAAACTCAAATATATTCAACAGCAAACTAAGCAAGATACAGCATCTGTTCTAAATCGCTCTCTTGCTGAAGTAATCGATGCTTATTACCAACAAATTCAATCTTCTCATTCCGATCCTTTAGCGCGACTACGCCAAAGTAAGTTTATTGGTTGTTTTAAAGGTGAACCAGATCTAGCCACTAATTCAAAGGAAAATTTCAAAGCGATCATGAATGAGAAGTATGCTCCTCGCTGATACTGAATTTTTCATTGCTTTGGGAAATAATGGCGATCGCTACCACTCTAGAGCTATCCAAGTAATTTCCACTCTCAGAGAACCACTAATTACCACTTATCCCGTAATTACAGAAACTAGCTATCTTTTGGCGAGAGATGCTGGTTTATCTGTCCAGTTTGAATTTTTGACTGAAGTTGCTAATGGGACGTTTCCCGTTTTTGATTTCCAAAGGCAACATCTTTCTCGCATGGTTGAGCTAATGAGACGCTATGCCAATTTACCGATGGATCTTGCTGATGCATCTTTGGTTGTTTTGGCGGAACATTTGGGGCATGGAAGAATTTTAACTTGCGATCGCCGCGATTTTAACATTTACCGATGGAATAATAATAATTTGTTTGAGAACTTGCTAATAGAAGAAGTCTAGCTATTGTGTTTATGTTGATCGCCTCAAATATCCACACTTTCACGAACAAGCGATCGCCTCTCAACAAACCAACAACATCAAACAGAGGCAAACACCAGTTAAGATCTAGAAAATCCCAACACACAACTACTAAATTGTAAAATGAGATTTGAGTGGGATGAACGTAAAAATCAGATCAACCGTGCTAAACATGGATTTGACTTTGCTGACGCTTATCTAGTTTTCAATATGCCTATGGTTGTTGAAATTGACGAAAGAGAAAACTATGGAGAAGATCGGTATATCGGCATTGGTTTACTTCAAGGTCGAGTCGTGGTGGTCATCTATACAGAAACTGATGAAAAAACAATTAGGATTATTTCATTAAGAAAGGCACTATCTTATGAACGCAGATACTATGAACAATACCTCGAAGACTGATTGGGAGAGAATTGATGCAATGCGTGATGAGGATATTGATACATCTGATATTCCTCCATTATCAGAGGAATTTTGGGCGAAAGCAAAATTGAGAACTCCTAAACAAATTACAGCATCAGTCCAAATCGATCCTGAAACTTTTGCATGGTTCCAATCGCAAGGTGAGAATGCGGCTCAGCAAATGTC
>DCSN01000014.1:5407-9101 GCA_002325645.1 Pseudanabaena sp. UBA1465 | reverse complement strand
TTTGTAACGCCTATTCTTTGGGTGGAAAGGGGGTAAGGGACTTGCGATGAAATAAGATACCAAAGATGATAAAAATAGGGATATAAAATTCTTGTTTTCAAGTTATATAGGACTAAGAGAATGATTTTCAGGGATGAAATCAAAGGCACGGTTAAAGATGCCGCCCAAAAAACTAACAGGCTATCGTAAACGCGACTTCATGGCAAAGGTTGCCGAGGATTACTTTGCAGGATCGGCGCGTAAAGCCGAAACAGTGTTTGGATGGAGTCGGAAGAGCGTGCAACTAGGACTGCATGAAAGGCGGACAGAGCTAAGATGTGTTGATAATTATGGAGCAAGAGGGAGACACAAACTTAGGAATAACCGAAAAGTGCAATTCGATACTTTTTTGAATTAACCTGGGTCGCTAGATTTCCATAAAGCTAGTCCACCAATTAGTCCCAAATTATTGGAGACGATCGCCACATTTGCAGGTAAACCCACCGAAATCAAGCGAGCATTGCCGCCACCGATGTAGAGCTTGTCATAATTAAATAATTTATAAAGAGAGGCGATCGCCTCTAATAATCTTGCTTGCCAAATTTCTACGCCAACTTGATCTAGGGCGGCTTGACCTAAACGATCTTCATAGGTTTCGCTACCAACAAAAATATGTTGACCTAGTTCTAAGTTAGGCAGTAACTTACCATTAAAAAACAGTGACGAACCAAAGCCAGTACCGAGTGTAATTACCAGTTCTACCCCTTGCCCCGCGATCGCCCCACAGCCCTGCACATCCGCATCATTGGCAATTCGTAAAGGCTTACCTAATTTATCTTGCAATACCTTGGCTAACAGAAACCCATCCCAATCACGATCTAAATTAATTGCGCCTCTAGTTACTCCATACTCAACTACGCTCGGAAATCCGATGGCGAGGCGATCATAATCAGGAAATGTGGCAACCAAATCCAGCAATGCGGCAATAATTAGATCAGGAGTTGCGGGATGGGGGGTATTAATTTGCGATCGCTCTGAGAAAGTAGTCCCATCCTCTCGTAAAATGATCGCTTTGATACTACTACCACCCACATCAATCGCTAAGGTCAATAAACTCACTTCAGTCAAATTCTCTTGATAAGTAATATTATTGATTAAAGCAATTTGCGATCGCGCTGACCAGAGGAACAGAGGATTATTTCCTTGCCGCAGGCGAGGAAATAATCCTCTGTTCACTAGATATTCAAATATGAGGGATTAGAAACATGGTTACAGCATTGATGCTAAGAGCGCCATCAGAAATCATTGTCAAAGCCAAGGGCGAAATCGAACGTATTAACTATACTTATGTGCAACTAGCGAGTGAACTTGGGCTTGCTGTGCAATTAGTTGAGAATTTTTTTAATGGCGAAATTGTTGACCGCAACACCTATGATTTAGTTTGCAAAAAATTAAACGTATCAGATGAATCTGTCCCAGAAAACTTAGTCAATTCTAATTTAGATAATTCAAAAATTGATCATTCCTATGACAAATCCAATCCTAATAATATTCAAAATATTTCTAAATTAAGTGACGATATATTATCGCTAGGATCAAATCAAGACTTAAGTGGTAGTGTGGTTTCACCAATTGAGAAAATACTACAGAAACTGCGCCGCAATATTTCATCTGCTTTGATTCGTCAATGCGATCGCCTTAGAGTAATTGATATAAATACTCCACTATATTTACATGATTTATATACAGAGATTAATCTTTTTACTAATGTAGCTAGTAGTCAATATCTTGATCTTAATGAAACCTTTGCTAATATCCCTCCCGAACAATACAATCGATTTGATTTAGCAAAATTAGATCCATCTTCAATTCCTGCAAATCAAGCTTTAGAGGATCATGAGAAACTCTTGCTAGTTGGCGGTTTAGGATCAGGCAAAACCACCTTACTCAAATATTGGGCAATAGCGAGTATTTCAGATCAAATTTTAGATAATTATTTACCTGTATTTTTGCCATTGCGATCGCTATTTAAATCAGGTAATTTAGATGCTCCTCTCACCTTAAGTAATCCTTTAACATGGTTAAAACATCAAATTAGTGATTATGGGTTATGCGCCGAGCTATTAGATACATTAGATGAATTATCAACCACCAATGTTATCGAGCAACTATTAAATGAGGGACATTTCTTGTTGTTTTGGGATGGCTTAGATGAAATTCCTGAAAACTATCGCACCGAAGTTGCCTACCAAATTTTAAACTTTAGCGATCGCTATCCCAAAAATAGAATGGTATTAGCTACTCGCAATCCTATTTATGGTCACATTCTCGAATCATTTCAGAGCTTAGAAATCGCTCCTTTTCAAAATTCTCAAATAACCGAATTTGCAAGTAAATGGTTCCAAACTAATTGCCCTCAATCCCCCAAAAAACAGGAAAAATTCCAACAGTTACTAGACACTAATCAGCCACTCGCAGAAATCGCTAGAAATCCTTTATTACTAACCCATATATGCACCGCCTTTAACAGTTGTGAATATCTCAAGCCTAACTTTTATCAAGAAATATTAAATTTATTACTAAGTAAATGGGAGCAGACTAAATGCTTACCAGTTCCTCAAAATCAGCCGTTATCTATTGCTCAAAAACAGGATTTACTATCCTATGTGGCGATCGTTTCCCTAGATCGTCATGGTTATGTTTGGCAAAATAATCAACTTGAGGATGACTTACAAGCTTGTATTAATACGAGTCGCACTTTATCCCATTTAGAAATTGATCGCGATCAACTTGTGCAAATTTTAAAATGGCAGCATAGTTTATTAATTGAATGTGCTAAAGGTATTCATTGCCTCAATCACACTACTTTACATGACTATCTAGCAGCCTATCGCATCGCTAATAGCAACCCTGCCTCTGCTCAAAAATATTTGCTAGAAAGGATGTACCTTAATCGTTGGCATGGGGTGATTGTCATGACAATTAGCATTTCCCAACAAGCCGATCGCATGTTGCAACTTATGAAGCGCAAAATCGATGAGCTTGTGGTCAAAGATCCTCACCTACAATCATTTTTGTCATGGGTAAATCAACAGTCAATTCAGATGAAAACTCCCTATAAATCGGTGACAATTCGGGCGTTGTATCTAGATATTGACTTAGAGAATACGCGATCGCTTGATCGGGCGCGAGCATTAGACATTGCCCATTCGCGCTCTTTAGAACGAGCAAGAAGCAAAGCCTTGGGAGTTGATAACACGATGGAAACGGAGGTTGATATTGATTACACGATCAATCTCGCTCTCAATCTTGACTTAGCTCTATATTTCGCCAATCATCGTATTTTAGAATTAGCCTGTATCCTTGAACCTGATCTCCATAAAGGGTTACAGTTTTTACGCCAGAAGTTTCTCGATCCCTACAAGGATCGCGAGAAATTTGCGAAGTGGTGGCAAGCTAAGGGATTAGACTGGTCGAAGAAATTACGCAGTCTTATTGTTCAACATCGGAAAGGTTCGCAAGAATGGCAATTTAGTGAAAATCAACTTAAAGTACTGCGGACATATCACGATGCCAATAAACTTTTGGTGGAATGTTTAAATAATGCAGAGTACGTCAGCCCTTTAGTTAAAAATCAGATCGAGTCTACTTTGCTGTCACCTCAAGGCGAATATACAATATTGCAAATTTAAAAAAAACTCAAAGAGGCTGATTT
>DCSN01000014.1:0-5345 GCA_002325645.1 Pseudanabaena sp. UBA1465 | reverse complement strand
AAATCAGCCTCTTTGAGTTTTTTGGGCTGCAAAGTTTGCGTTCTTGTCTACTATGGGAACACAAACCTCGCATTGGGATGTTTGGGGATTTGGCAATAGTGGTTGCTATACTTTTAAAAATAATTAGTTAGAGAGTTAGATATATTCGTGCTAGAGGTTCGCAAAATCTGTAAATCTTATGGAAAGAAGCAAGTTTTGCAGGACTTGAGCTTTGCAATTCAATCGGGTGAAGTCTATGGCTTACTTGGACCAAATGGGGCTGGGAAAACTACGACCATTAGTATTCTGTGCGGTTTGATCAAGGCCGATCGCGGCAGTATTAAGCTCAATGGTCAAACTTCATCAGGTGCGATGCGATCGCTGATTGGTATTGCCCCACAGGAAAATATTTTTTATAGGAGCCTGACCTGTGCCGAAAACCTCCAATTTTTCGGACGGCTCTATGGATTGAATGAAGAGGTTTGTCGCAAACAAGCTAAATATTGCCTCGACCTAGTGGGGCTAGGCGATCGCGCTAATAGTATTGCGGACACCCTCAGTGGTGGGATGCAGCGCCGCCTGAGCATGGCGATCGCCCTTGTCCACCAGCCGCAATTGGTCGTCCTAGACGAACCAACCACAGGATTAGATATTGAGGCTCGTTACGAGATTTGGGACGTAATTCGGAATTTGAGTAGCCAAGATACAGCCATTTTATTGACTACCCATTTACTTGACGAAGCGGAGCGCCTCTGTCAGCGTATTGGCGTGATCAAACAGGGCAAACTGTTAGCAGAAGGTAGTCTTGAAGAACTGCGTAAATATGTGTCTGCCGAAGAAATTGCCATTGTTTGTACTCCCACTGAAGACTTAGCGATCGCCAGAGCGATCGAACTTGGCTTTGAGTATCGCCACTATGGACGCGAATTGACGATTTGGCTACCAAAAACTATGGAACTCAAAGAAATTTTGGCGCATTTTGATGGCATCGCGATCGACTCAATCATGCGTCAACCCGTACGCCTCGAAAATATCTATGTCGAGTTAACTCGAAATTGTTAAATAAGAAAGGGGCGCTTTGCGTCCCTTTCTTATTGTTAGATATTTTTAGCGTGAGCAAAGATAACCTTGGTGAAAGCTAGTAAATTTTGTTGCATTTGCTCATGATCTGTCGAAACAATGCGATCGAGCGATGTGTAGTAGGTGGCAGCTAACTTAGGGCGATTACCAGTTTTGATCATCCATAGACCATCAGCTAGGCTGGCTCTGATTTCGACGATCACTGCATCATTTTCTGGCAAGGCGAACTGCTCAGAAATACCGTGAAAAGCCCGAATATGATCCGATTCATCCCCCTTAATCCAAATAGTCGCGACGAGATAAGGACTAACTGACTGCAAATCATTGTGCTGAATTGATCTTGCCGCATAAATATAAAGCAACTGTAACCAAGGCAAAGGATAAACAATCTCTAAAGCACTATACCCACTCCGTTTGGAGACAATCTCCAGCTTTTGCAAATAATCTATTGTTGGCGACCATTGATCGCTAAAGCTTCTTGCTACATCAGGATTGATAAATAGCTCCCCCCATAGATTATGTTGCCAAGGCTGCATATCCATGAAATGCATATATTCCGCAAACTCATGAGCAAGGCGCTCTTCTCGTTGGGCAACTAGTGCATACAAGTCTTGCCAACAAAAATATGGCATTGAAGAATTAATTTGATCACGAGGTTGCAAGTAATAAAGCTTTGCTGCCTCACTAGCCAAAATTTCAGCATCAATCAAACAATAACTATTGCTAATCAAAGCCACATAGGTGGGCTTTGACTGAAACTTAGCGAGAATAAAATATGCTTCTAGGGAATGTTTACTTAATTCGCTTTCTAACCGATGGTCGCAGATAATATCAAAGTCTTGACATTCCAGCACCAAGTCGGGTTGCACATCTGACGATATAAAAGGAGAGCTAACAGCTTTAACAAAAGGTGAACTTCGCCTTCCCGATCGCTGTGTCAAAAAATCAACAAACTCCTGTCCTAAATCTTGAATATTTTCTAGCAAATATTCCCAAGAAGCGGCAAAACGCTCCTTTTTACTTAGGTTGGGGGGCAGCAAGAAAATATTACTCATAGCTGGGCGCTGTCTAGCCTCATTTCGCTATATTGTATAGGTTATTTGTTAAGAAATCGTTAGCAAGAAAGAAACAATTTTGGCTTTCTCTATCTAAATTTAAGCAGTCCTCTCAACTTTAACGCAATTACTCAAAAAAGTCCTGTTCTTAAATAACATAGCGATCGAAATAGCGATCGCATAGTGGGCTGAGGGTTCTTTGATTTATTGCGAGTCCCTAGACACTTTGATTAGCAAGGATTTAAGGCTATCAATAAATTATTTTCCAAATTGCCTAAAAAAATTTGACTAAATGCGATCGCTATCTGCTATATTAATTGAGGTCAAAAAAACGACCATAAAAAAGGGCGCTTAGCTCAGTTGGTAGAGCGTCTCGTTTACACCGAGAATGTCGGCGGTTCGAGCCCGTCAGCGCCCATAATTCCTAGCCTTTAGCTACTTTTCCCTTACCGAATCCGTGCCAACAAACCAAAAACCAAAAATCTCATCTTGTTTCCCTATGACGGGTGAAAAGATGTAGGTCTATGCGTTTAGATCGGCTTTTTTATTTTGAGCATCTAGTAACAGCGCATCAATATAAAGTAATTTTTGTATTGCTAATCTCCTTTGTTTGTGATATTTTTAGTTTATTGAAAAAAAAACGAAAGTGACAGATATTCTCAATTCTAGGGGGAGGGTAACTGTAGTTTCGATAAATTTTTTTGAAAAGTTTACACCTTTTTTGATTAAGCATCTTCTTGCTTCTTCCGTATAGCGATTGAATCTTTTTTAGTAGCTTAGATTTGCATCTCAAGCTCGTATTTTTTTGTAGTTATCTCAACAATCAATACTTAGAATTAATAACTCATGGGAACAATCAATAAAGCTCAACGATTCAATATAAATGTAATTTCTGCTCTAGCATTTCTACCTTTGGGAATACTTCTATTCATTATTTCAATACCTGTTGCATCTAGTTCTGAAGCATTAACTTGTAAGCAGTTAGGAAAATTAGCAGCTAACAGTCCTGACTGCCAAGAGTTCGGAAATAGTAGCAGCACGCCACAAGATTCAAAATCAGTCACCAATAAAAATTTGGTGAAGATTAGTAATGTCACAGATTCAAACGGTAACACTGTAACTTTCTATATCAGGAATGCTATAGGAAGACAAGGAAATAATGTAACTTACTTCACAAAAATGATTGGTCAAACACCTAATGGCAAGGTCGTTTTAGACTTAGACTCCACGAAGTTTGGTAACTGCTATACGGAAGAAATTGAAAATTATTTAACCTATGATAACGTCAACAAAACGCAAGTTAACAAGCTTCTCAGAGATACAGCAGAACAACGTATAGACCCAAGTGCGCCTTACAAAGCTCTAGAGTATGCCTGTGGAAAGCGATAGGAGAAATTAGATGCTGGATATGCAAATTCCTCTACCAGAAGACGTTACAAAAAATCTACAAAATGCTAAGAGCTTTATTGATAATGCTGTAGACAGGGTTAATCAAAATGTTCAGCAAACTAAAAGTACGGTCTTAGAAAGCACCAGTCAGTCTGTTGAAACTCTCAATCAAGCTACAGAAAGGGCAAAAGACACTATTACTGAAGCCGCTAGTAGCACTCTAGGCAATGTTACAGAAAAAAGTGGTCAGCTACTCAATAGCATAACTAATGCAACGAATACGCTAAAAGACTCCTTACAGACTACTATCGAAAAAATTGATAGTTTAAACCAAACATTGTCAGACGGTATTCAAGCTTCGATTAACTCATCTTTGAACGGTTGGATTGATCAGCATCCTCAATTAGTTTGGCTGATAAATCATCCTCTGCAATCTTTGGGGATATTGCTGTTAGGGCTATTTCTATTTTCAGGATTACTAGGAGCGATATCTAGAATAACTGAGAAGTTTTGGCTATTTATTCTGACCTATCCGTTTAAGATATTTTCTAACAGTTGGCTATTGATTTCAAAATCTTTGCAGAAAGATGATGACAATCAAAAAACTGAAATTCAAAAACGAGTTACAGAGATTTTAAGCCGCTTAGAATCGATTAGACAAGAGCAAACATCATTATCACAAGAGTTAGAGTCTCTTCTTAAATAGTTTGATTTTACTTAAATTATTTAACTGCCTTATAAGACTTAGCTAACCATTACATTTTGTAAAAGCAATATAAAATCTATGTACTCAAAAGACTTGTTGATATTTGAAAAATCTAATTCCAAAAAGATATTTGATATTGATAATCTGAAAAGATTACCATTAATATTATCAATTTTTTTCTTTGTTATTTTTGGTTTTTGGGTATCTCCAACAAATGCTGAAAGTGATTTTTATAATCTAGACAGAATCGATCCCCTACCAATAGTTAAAGGGCTTGTTGCAGAAAAGAAATTTGTTGAAGCGGATGATTATCTGTCTTATTTCATGGACTACGACTATGTAAATGAAGCCCCTGAAGCCATAAGCATTAAAGATGAAATTCAACAGACTCGTAAAGATTGGCTTTACACACTTGGGAAAGTAAATTCAGGATTCTTTTCTGGTGAAAGTGATGAAGTTTCTGGTCAAATTGCAGCAGACCTAGGTGACTTTCTTGTTGTAGGTGATATCCGTGATTTAGCAAAGAATGGGATCAATTTCTTCCAAGGTAAAGAAGTTGACAAGGTTTCTACGGCTTTATCTTCACTAGGAATCTTAACAACTGGCTTGGCATTATATAGTAATATGAACCCAGTAGCAGTAGAAGCAAAATCTAGGATTTTTATTCTAAAAATAGCAAATAAGTTGGGTAAGATACCACCTTGGCTAGGCAAATCTTTGCAGGAGGGAGCAACTATAGCTGTTAAAACGAAAGACCTAAGCCATTTAGGAGGTTTATTCTCTGATATTGGTCGTTTAAGTGAAAAGGTAGGTCTCCCATCAACTATTAAATTATTGGAAAATTCCAAAAATATAGCTGACTTCAAAGAACTGATTGAATTCGGAACAGCCTTTGGAAAGAAAACTTCTACTTTACTAAAAATTGGTGGAGACAAGGCTATTAAGACTTATCAAAGTATAGACAAAGTTGATAATAAACTTTACGAAGAGGTTGCTACTTTTGGGGAAGATGGATTAAATTATCTAAATAAATATGGTGCAAAGAAAGTCATAGAAGACACCAGAAGACGTATGACCAAACTTGAAAAGAGCTTTATCGATAGTGGGAAAAAAGCTAAATATAAGGGACAAGAATT
>DCSN01000156.1:7201-9452 GCA_002325645.1 Pseudanabaena sp. UBA1465 | reverse complement strand
ATCCCCCTCAATCCCCCTTAAAAAGGGGGAAGAAGAAAATTCTCCCCCCTTTTTAAGGAGGGCTGGGGGGATCTCTACCCGATTCTTTTGCAATTATTCATAACTTCCCTAAACCTATGACAACCTCACAAAATCTCACATCTATATCCGAATCCCAAATCAAATTAATTGATGTCCAAGATCTCAAAGCATTAATCGATCGCCAAGCGGTGGAATTGGTGGATGTGCGAGAGGCGGATGAATATGCCAGCGAGAGAATTAATGGCGCAATTTTGGTTCCCTTATCGAAATTCGATCCTAGTCAAATCCATAATAGCGAAGACAAACAAGTCGTTCTCTACTGTCGTTCTGGCAATCGTTCCCATCGCGCCGCCGAAAAATTGCTCGATGCAGGATATGCGGAAGTGACACACCTCAAGGGCGGCATCATGGCATGGCGATCGCAGGGTATGCCGATCAAGGCAAATAAGAATGCTCCCATCAGCATCATGCGTCAAGTGCAAATTACGGCGGGTTCCCTTGTTTTCTTCGGCACAATTTTGAGTCTGATCGGGTTCCCTCAGTTCATGTTTTTGACAGGCTTTGTCGGTGCGGGACTGATGTTTGCAGGAATTTCCAATACCTGCGCGATGGCGAATCTATTGTCGATGCTGCCCTACAACAAGCAAAGATAGATGATTCAGCAATTACAGCGATATATTCCTGCGCTCAATTGGTTAAGGAACTATCAATCTAAACATCTATTTGGTGATATTACCGCAGGGATTATTGTCACCAGTCTCCTGATTCCGCAGGGTATGGCTTATGCCCTGCTTGCGGGACTGCCGCCTCAGATTGGACTCTATGCCAGCATTTTACCTGCGATCATCTATCCATTATTAGGTACAAGTCAGGTTTTGGCAGTGGGACCAGTTGCCGTTGATTCTTTAATGGTGGCGGCGGCGATCGCCAAGCTTGCCCCTCAAGGCAGTTCTGAATACCTAGCCCTAGCGATCGCCTTAGCCTTTTTAGTGGGGATCATTGAAATTGGCATGGGCGTTTTGCGGATGGGATTTTTAGTTAACTTCTTAAGCCGCTCCGTAATTTCAGGATTTATCAGTGGAGCCGCGATCATCATCGGCTTCAGTCAGGTCAAACATTTACTGGGTTTAAAGATTCCTTCTACAGAATCATTTATTGAACTTCTCACTTTGATTTTGGGCAAAATCACCGAAGTGAATTGGGTGACGCTGAGTTTGGGATTAATTAGCATTGCGATACTACTCTATTTCAATCAGCCGCTAGTCAAATTATTGAAGCAACAAGGCTGGAGCGAACAGAGGATCTTACCTATTTCCAAAAGTGCGCCGCTATTAGTAGTGATTTTGGGAACCCTGCTAGTCTCGATTTTTCGATGGGATCAAGGGGCGGGAGTTAAAATTGTGGGCATGGTTCCATTGGGCTTGCCGCCCTTGACCATACCAAGCTTTGATCTGCAAACTTGGCGATCGCTTTTACCTGCGGCCTTGGCGATCGCCCTAGTTGGCTATATGGAAGGCTTCTCAGGGGCGCAAGCTCTCGCCAGTAAGCGGCGCGAAAAGATTGACCCGAATCAGGAATTAATTGCCTTCGGTGCGGCGAATATGAGTGCCGCTTTTACGGGTGGATATCCTGTAACGGGTGGGGTCAGTCGTTCGGTGGTGAATTTTGCCGCAGGTGCGAATACAGGCTTAGCCTCAATCATTACGGGAATCTTAGTCGCGATTACGGTGATGTTTTTTACATCATGGTTCTATTTTTTACCGCAGACTTGCCTCGCCGCGATTATCATTACCGCCGTTTATAAATTGATTGATTTTGCTACCCTGAAACGGATGTGGAATTATGACAAGGCCGATGCGATCGCTTGGCTAGTCACCTTTGGTGCTGTCTTAGGTTTAGGTGTCGAGAAAGGCATTATTTTTGGCGCAATTGTGGCTCTGTCTCTGCACCTATGGCATACCAGCCGCCCACACATTGCGATCGTCGGGCGCTTAGGTGACTCCGAACATTTTCGCAATGTCCTCCGTTATGAAGTCAAAACCAGTCCCCAAGTTTTAGCGATCCGTGTTGATGCCAGCCTTTACTTTGCCAATGCTAAGTATATGGAGAATTTTTTAAGCCGCGAAATTAGCGATCGCCCCGATGTGACTAGCATTGTACTAGTTTGCAGTGCCGTTAATCTTATTGATGCCAGCGCCTTAGAGATTCTTGAAAGCCTAATCGCTGATTT
>DCSN01000156.1:0-7102 GCA_002325645.1 Pseudanabaena sp. UBA1465 | reverse complement strand
GATAAATTGCTCAAAATTGGCTTTGTCGATTATGTCGGACGCGATCATTTCTTTCTCTCTACTGATATCGCCATGCGTGAGTTAGCAGGCATTTAACCAGCTAAACCTTAAAACTTCCCTAATAAAGCGATTATTTAAAGTCCTTGCAAACTATATTACCAACCAAGTATATTGTTAATCAAGCCAGTGCTTAGTTTTTAATCCACTTCAAGATAAATCATGGATATCCTATCAAATACCGTCGCACTGTCACGAATGCAATTTGCATTAACCGCCATTTTTCATATGCTCTGGCCAGTCCTGACTACAGGCATGGCAATCTATCTCGTCATTGTTGAAGGGTTATGGCTAAAAACTCGTAATCCTGATTATTACCGCCACGCCCGCTTCTGGTCAAAGTTATACGTTCTTAACTTTGGCATTGGTGTCGCTTCAGGGCTACCGATGGAATTTCAATTTGGTACTAATTGGGCTCCATTTTCGGAAGCTGTAGGTGATTTCTTTGGCAGTATTCTTGGCTTTGAAGGCGCGATGGCTTTCATGCTCGAAGCAGGATTTTTAGGAATCATGTTATTTGGCTGGGAGCGGGTCAATCCATCGATTCACTACCTCGCCACGATCATGGTTGCCTTTGGTGCAAACCTGTCTACCTTCTGGATTTTAGTCGCTAACTCTTGGCTGCAAACACCAGCAGGTGGCGAGATGGTCAATGGCAAGTTTATTGTCAGTGATTACTTTCAGGCGATCGCCAATCCATTTATGCTGAAAAGCGTATCGCATATGTTTTTTGCCACCCTCGAAACTTCGCTATTCGTAATTGGTGGGATCAGCGCTTGGTATATTCTCAACAATCGTCATCAAGCCTTTTTTGCGAAGTCACTGAAGATAGTTCTGGCAGCAGCGATCGCGGTTACGCCTGTGCAGATTTATGTTGGACACTTGAGCGCCGAACAAGTTGCTCAATATCAACCCACAAAACTAGCAGCGATGGAAGCTAAATGGGAAACTAGCCCTGCGGGACAGCCTGCGGATTGGAGCCTATTAGCAATTCCCGATGAAAAGACCCAAAGCAACAAATGGGAAATCACGATTCCCAACGGGCTTGGCTATGTTTTGGAATTTAAAAAAGATTTGACCGCGCCTGTTCTTGGTTTAAAGGAATGGAAATATAGCGATCGCCCGCATATGGTGGGCTTAATTTACTATGCTTTTCGGATCATGAGTGGGATTGGCTTTTTCCTGGCAGGGCTAATGCTCTGGAGTGCTTTGCAATGGCTATTGGGCAATCTCTCCGCCGAAAAAATTGCCAAGCAAAAGTGGCTCCTCCGCACTTGGATTTTTGCAGCACCATTAGGTTATATCGCGGTGGAATCAGGCTGGATTGTCCGATGTGTGGGGCGACAACCTTGGACAATGTATGGACAGATTCGCACGGCTGATGCAGCTTCCGTTGTCCCTGCCAGCAATGTATTAACTTCATTAACTCTATTCGCAGTGGTTTATTCCATCCTGTTCTTTGCCACTCTCTATTTTGGCAGCAAGATTATTAGTCATGGACCTAATTTAGATATACCCATCCCAGGGCTAGATAATCAATTAGCGATCAAGATGGAACCAGCAACATTCATTCCCGATCAACGTCCAGCAGAAACTCAATTGTAATCGATAGAATAGGCAGCGCAATGCGCTGCCTATTCTATCGATTAGTGGTGTGCGGCGAAGCCGCGCACCACTAATCATTCTTGAGTTGTAAAGAAAGTACGCAAAGATTTTAAAAGTAAAAAATGGCGTAGCCATTTTTATTCGATTATGTGACTAATTTCTAGGTAAATTTAATGGAAGCACTAAAAGATTTTCTGCCTCAAGTTTGGTTTGTAATTCTGGCTCTATTCCTATTCCTATATGTCATGCTGGACGGATTCGATCTTGGCGTGGGCATTCTGTCACTCACTAGTTCCGATGAAGAACGCCGTGGCATCTTAATGACCAGTCTCGGCAATATTTGGGATGCCAACGAAACTTGGCTAGTAATCATGGGCGGTGCATTATTTGGCGCATTTCCCCTCGCCTACGGCACGATTCTCAGCGCATTATACATTCCCATCTTCATCATGATTTTCGGGCTGATTTTTCGCGCCGTTGCCTTTGAATTTCGTGAACATTCCAGTAATAAAACATTTTGGAATTTTGCCTTTGGTGCTGGCAGTTTCATCGCGGCTCTCGGACAAGGCTTTGCCCTTGGTAGCGTCATTGCAGGGATTAAAGTTGATGCGTCTGGACATTTCATTGGTTCGACTTGGGATTGGCTAGATTGGCGATCGCTCTTGGTTGCCCTCACCCTGATCCAAGGATATGTGCTGATTGGTTCCACTTATTTGATTCTGAAAACTGAAGGAGAATTACAAAAGACTCACTTCAAGACCGCAAAACTTGCCGCAATTACCACCTTCATCGGCGCAATTTTGATCACGATCGCCACGCCTGTAGTTTATGAAACCGTAAGAACAAAACTATTTAGCGCTCCTTTGGTATATGTTTTTGCGGTGATTCCCGTTATCGGCGTGTGGTTAATTTGGAATCTATTAAGCAG
Source organism: Pseudanabaena sp. UBA1465 (assembly GCA_002325645.1). Lineage (GTDB taxonomy): Bacteria > Cyanobacteriota > Cyanobacteriia > Pseudanabaenales > Pseudanabaenaceae > Pseudanabaena. The sequence continues at coordinate 4,512 of DCSN01000156.1, read as the reverse complement.
CCTCAATCGTGAGCAGGAAAATACTCCATTTGTCTGGACAATTCTGTTGTTTCTGCTGACATTTATTGGTCTAGGATTAATCGTATTCCCTTACATTATTCCTAATCAGATCACCATTTATCAAGCCGCCGCCGCCCCCAGCGCCCTTGTGTTTATGCTCACCTTTATCGGTGTTCTCATTCCGATTATGCTGTTTTACAACATCTACAACTATGTCGTATTTCGAGGCAAAGTCGTAGGTAGCGCCTATGGCGATTAAGCAGTTGTATTGACGATTGGGAGCAAGAGAACTGGAAAACATAAACCAGTAGGTCAAAATTACAGCGCCAAGTGTTGTAGCAGATTAACTTTACTACTTGCTCCCCTAATCATCACAAGTGATCATTATATTGGTTATACCTTAGGAAAGGGTAGCTCTTGCATTAGTGCGATCGCCTAAATTTAACATCAAGTCCCCTATGAAAAATCTAGTTTTGATTGGTGGCGGACATAGCCATGCGATCGCTTTGCGATTATTGGGTATCTATCCATTAGCCGCAGATATCCGCCTTACCCTAATCACTGATGTCACAAACGCCCCCTATTCAGGGATGTTACCTGCTCATATTCTTGGCTATTACAGTTTTGAAGAATGTCACATTAATCTAGTGGATCTCGCCAAGTTTGCTCAGGCTGAATTAGTTGTAGATCGAGCCATCAATTTAGATTTAGCTCATAAACAAGTGCTATGTCAAAGCCATGCACCCATTGATTTTGATTGGCTATCAATTGATATTGGCAGTACACCTTCCTCATCAGCGATCATCGGAGTCGATCAATATACGATCGCTGCTAAACCCGTACCTCAGTTTTTGAAAGCTTGGCAACAGTTCTTGACATCCTTAGAAAGCGCTCAAGCGATGCCGACCAATCATCCATTACGCATCGGCATCGTTGGCGGTGGCGCTGGTGGAGTTGAGTTAGCTCTCACAATTAAGTCACGCATAGAAGCGATTCTGCGATCGCAAGGATTATCACCCATGTTTCTAGGAACTCAGTTGCTAGAAATTCATTTGTTTCATCGACAAGCAACCCTAATGACGGGCTATCCTGCTAATGTCGGAAAACGCTTTGAACAAATTCTACTTAACCAAGGAATTTATGTGCATCTAAGCGAAACTGTAAATTTCGTCAAACCTGATTCTGACAATCAATCCAAGTCATATCCTCTCCAAACTCCAAAAATAATCGGATGCGAATCAGGACTCACATTACGATACGATCGCATTTTTTGGCTCACTAATGCCATGGCTCCATCTTGGATTCGTGACTCGGGTTTAACCACTGACCAGAAAGGCTTTATCCTGATTAACAATCAACTGCAATCTATTTCTCATCCCCACATCTTTGCTACAGGGGATATAGCTTCTAGTATTAATCATCCCAGACCCAAAGCAGGAGTTTTTGCAGTACATCAAGGCAAACCTCTATTTAGAAATTTACAGCGCATCACATCGGGTCAACCACTACTTCCTTTTTATCCCCAAAAGCAGCATCTTTCCCTGATTGGCACTGGATATAAAATAGAATCTAGCGAAAAATATTTACAAGCGATCGCCGCTTGGGGAGGACTATGTTTTGGTCCATCAAAACTTCTCTGGGCTTGGAAAGAATCCATTGATCGTCAGTTTATGCAGCAGTTTCGGAGATGATAAAAATTTGCACATTTTGGCTCATCTCAATTTTTAATTTGCTGAAGGCAATTATGCACAAGATATTGTAGAAGCGATCGCCCACTATAAATGGCAATAATAATAAATAGTGATAATATCAATCATAAAAGCACCGAATATGAGCCATTCTATCAAGTTTCAATACATTCCTATACAAATCAATTGATCTAGTGATTTTGGTATACAGGATCTCAACCGTCGCTCAGTTACAGTCACCTTAGATCAAGATAACAGACTTTAGATACAGCCGTGATAATCGCTTGTATTTTAAGGTTATAGACAGGAGACTCATCATGAGAATTGCCCAAGTTTCACCACTATGGGAACAGGTTCCTCCCCCCGCCTATGGCGGTACTGAACTCGTAGTAAGTTTACTCACCGAAGAATTAGTTAAGCGTGGTCATGAGGTCACTCTATTTGCCTCAGGAGATTCTACCACTTCAGCTAAATTAGAATCGGTACATCCTAGAGCCTTACGTCTGGATACCACCGTTAAAGATCCGCATATCTATGACATGCTGAATATGAGTCGCGTTTATGAGAATGCTGATCAATTTGACATTATCCATTCCCATGTTGGTTGTGTCGCATTACCTTACACTAATTTGGTCAAAACACCTACAGTGCATACATTACATGGTATTTTTACGCCTGATAATGAAAAGCTATTTAACCATGTGCGGAAGCAACCTTTTATTAGTATTTCTAATTCTCAGAGGGATACAAATTTAGGGTTAAACTATGTAGCCACAGTTTATAACGGCATCAGTCCTAATACCTATAGCTTTTATCCCCAACCAGAACATCCTCCGTATCTGGCTTTTTTGGGGCGAATATCGCCTGAAAAGGGAGCGCATTTAGCAATTGAAATTGCTAAACGTTCAGGATGGCATCTCAAAATGGCTGGAAAAGTTGATGCTGTAGATTTGGAATATTTTGAGACGCAAATCCTGCCCCACATTGGCAGCAGTCAAATCGAGTTTCTAGGTGAGGCTAATCATCATCAAAAAAGTGTTCTCATGGGTGGAGCCGTGGCGACTCTATTCCCAATTACATGGAAAGAACCCTTTGGACTGGTGATGATTGAGTCAATGGTTACAGGAACGCCAGTAATTGCCATGAATTTAGGCTCTGCATCTGAAGTGATTGCCCATGGAGTAAGCGGATTTCTCTGTCAGACTGTCACGGAATGTATAGATGCGATCGCGCTTGCGGCTCAGTTAAGTCGGCGGGCTTGTCGAGATCATGTGCTGATGAATTTCACTACAAAGCTGATGGTAGATAGGTATGAAGCAGTATATCAAAAGATTTTGGCAGAGAAGTATTCTCGAAATGGACAGAAGCGCGATTTGGTAATGCAAACCCATTAGAGAATTGGTGGCGCAAAGTGTCACCAATTTCTCTAGTACAAAAGGAGAAAAATATTATGTTGAGTTTGAATAGACAGGCGATCGCACTTATTTCCGATCATGCTGATCCTGCGGCAGATGTTGGATGTGAAGAAGCAGGTGGACAAAATGTATATGTGCGTCATGTGGGTGAAACCCTTGCAGCGCTTGGTTGGCAAGTAGATATGTTTACGCGCAAAACCCGCACTGATACTGATGCGATCGTGCAGCATTCGCCCCATTGTCGAACGATCCGTCTCAAAGCAGGGGCAGAAGCCTATATTCCTAGAGATCGCTTATTTGAGCATATGCCAGAGTTTGTCGATTCATTTCAAGCATTTCAAAAAACTCAGGGCATGAACTATCCCTTAATTCATACGAATTATTGGCTATCGGCTTGGGCTGGCATGGAATTACAAAAAACTAGCGGTATCCAATTGGTGCATACTTATCATTCCTTGGGAGCCGTAAAATATCAATCTCTAGTGGAGATTCCCCAAGTTGCAAATACTCGTTTAAGGATTGAGCGTGAGATTTTGGAACGGGCTAATTGTGTCGTAGCAACTAGTCCTCAGGAGCAGGAGACTTTGCGATCGCTGGTTTCAACCCGTGGGCAAATTGAAGTTATTCCCTGCGGAACTGACACCAATAACTTCCGCCTAACATCAAAGGCTCATGCTCGCGCTAAATTGAAATTGGATAGCCGTGAAAAAGTTGTTCTCTATGTCGGTAGATTTGATGAAAGGAAAGGAATTGAGACTTTAGTACGCGCCTTTGCCCTGCTCAAAAGCTATGATCTCCAAAATCTTAAATTGATTATTGTTGGCGGTAGTTCGGCAAATATGCCTGATGGTGCAGAGAGAAATAGAATTGAAAATATTATAGATGAACTGGGACTTGGAGATTCTACGGTTTTTGCAGGCAGAATTGGGCATGATATTTTACCGCTTTACTATACTGCGGCTGATGTATGCGTGATTCCCAGTCATTACGAACCCTTTGGATTAGTAGCGATCGAAGCAATGGCTTGTGGTGTACCTGTGGTTGCATCTAATGTCGGTGGTTTGAAGTTTACAATCGTTCATGAAGAAACAGGGCTATTAGTTGAATCAAAAAATATTGAAGCTTTTGCTAACGGCATTCACCGAATTCTCTTTGATGAGTTATGGGTCAGAAAAATGCGGAAACAGGCTTCGGCGAATGTAAACCAGCGCTTTAGTTGGACTGGTGTAACGATCCAACTGAGCGAACTCTATCGTCATGTGTTAGCGCGATCGCTCATGCATGAGCAGGATTGGATCTACAAAATGCCGATCGTAAACAGGTCAGCATAGAAGATTGATAATTGATTCAGTTGATTCTGTTAGGACTTACGCATCTGCCCTGCAATAAAATTTAACTAATGTGAGTGG
>DCSN01000242.1 GCA_002325645.1 Pseudanabaena sp. UBA1465 | reverse complement strand
GATAACTTGTGTGTACACGGCAGATCCTTACAGAGAGAGTTTTTGTAAGACCGAACTTGTGGAAACGATGTGGCGATCTAAGCCAAGCACTTTAGGATTGATACCGATCGCTAATCCAATTAATTGTGGTAAATGCAAAATCGGAATGCCAAGTTTTTGCCCAATCGCTTTTTCGACTTCAGGTTGGCGCGAATCGAGGTTGAGGTGACAGAGAGGACATGGTGTAACAATGCAATCTGCTCCTGCGGCGATCGCGGCAGTCAGATGTCGTCCTGCCATTGAGAAGGATTCTTTAGGGGCATAGCTGGAAATCGGCCAGCCGCAGCATTGGACGCGCCCTTCATAATAAACGGGAGTTGCGCCGACGGCACGGAAAATATTTTCTAGGGATTCTGGTTTAAAGGGGTCATCAAAGCGCGTAACCGTTTGCGATCGCAATAAATAGCATCCATAAAAGGAGGCACATTTAAGATTGGCTAAAGAACGAGTTACTTTAGCGGCTATATTTTCTAAGCCATAGTCGCGGATCAGAATCCAGAGTAAATGTAAAACCTCGGTCGAGCCTTGAAAATTGTGACCTTGAGTATTAAGCAAAGCATTAACTTCATCTTTGCGACTAGGATCAGAGCTTTTGAGCTTATCGTTCACCCGACCGAGTACGCCTTGACAGGTACTACATTGCGTCATCACATTGAGATTCAATTCTTCTGCTAAAGAAATATTCCGCGCATTAACTACGTCTTCTATTAATTCATCGGTTTCTTTAAAAGTCCCTGAGCCGCAACAGGTTGCCTTAGTTAATTCTACTAATTCAATGCCTAAGGCTTGGGCGATCGCGGTGGTCGATGCGTGGAGTTCTTTACAAGCGCCTTTAGCCACACAACCCGAATAGTAGGCGTATTTCAATGCTTTTGTTTCTGTCATTTCTCTATACCGAAGTTGAGTTTAAGGTTTTAGGGATTTGAGAAGTCCACTACAGGCATCAAAGAGTAAATCAATCACATAATTGAACCCATCAGCGCCGCCATAGTAAGGATCGGGAACTTCCTTGTCATTGTGGGTTTGGCAATAATCACACATCATTTTTACTTTGTCCCTATATTTGCCTTGCGGATCGAGGGCGAGAATATTGCGATAGTTGTCTTTGTCCATTGCCAAGATTAAGTCAAATTCGCGTAAGTCGATCGCCTCAAACTGTCGGGCGGAACCCACAAAATCTAAGCCTCTTTCTTTAGCTGCGCCTCTCATGCGGCGATCGGGCAGTGCGCCAACGTGCCAGCCGCCAGTGCCTGCCGAATCACAGCTAAATTGTTCAGTTAAGCCTTCTTGCTCGATCAGATGATTCATGATGTTTTCCGCAGCAGGCGATCGGCAAATATTGCCTAAGCAAACAAATAAAAGTTTTTGGGTCATATTTATATTCCTTGAACTCTGCAAAAGCGCGGCGAAGCCGCGCTTTTGCGAAAACATTAAGCGCAAAGCGCTAAAATTTGTTCGACAACTTTGGGCGTAACATCTTGATGCTCACCTAAAGCCACAAAACCACGTTTCTCAAAGCGATCGCTAATTAAAGGAATCACATCTAAGCCCACGCCATAATCTGATAGATGAGTCCGCACACCAACAGATTCAAAAAAGTCGCGAGTTTTCTGAATAGCCCCATCAATGCGTGATTCTTCCGTACCATCGACTAGACCCCAAACGCGATCGGCATATTGCAATAGCTTTTCCCGTTTGCGATCGCGTTTCACCGTTAAAGTGCTTGGCAAAACCACCGCCAGAGTTTGAGCATGATCAAGACCATGCAAAGCCGTCAACTCATGCCCGATCATGTGGGTAGTCCAATCTTGAGGCACACCCGCACCGATCAATCCATTCAGAGCCAAAGTTGCAGCCCAGACCACATTTGCCCGTGATGCATAATCATGGGGATTAGCTAAGGTTTTTGGACCCTCTTCGATCAAGGTTTGGAGAATCGACTCCGCCCAACGGTCTTGCAGTGGCGCATTTGCGGGATAGGTTAAATACTGCTCAACTACATGGGTAAAGGCATCAACAATGCCATTGCCAATTTGCCGAGGAGGGAGAGAGTAAGTAGTTTCAGGATCGAGTACCGAGAATTTAGGAAATACTAAGGGACTGGCGAAAAACAATTTTTCCTGAGTTTCCCACTTTGTCACCACCGAATTAGTATTCATCTCTGAACCAGTGGCAGGCAAGGTCAACACCGTGCCGAAGGGCATGGCCGATTTTACGGGCGCTTGTTTTGCCAAAATATCCCAAGGATCTCCCTCAAAATTAACTGCCGCCGCAATAAATTTTGTGCCATCCAGCACCGAACCACCACCCACAGCCAGTAAGAAATTAATTCCTTCAGCACGAATTAGCTCAACGGCTTTGAGGAGAGTTTCCAGATGGGGATTGGGTTCAATGCCGCCAAATTCAAGAAAGCTGTGACCAGCTAAAGCCGCCTTAACTTGCTCATAGACCCCATTGCTTTTAATACTGCCACCACCGTAAGTGACTAGAATTTTTGCCTCAGTCGGAATTTCTTTGGCAATATTCGCAATTTGACCCTTGCCGAACAGAATTTTGACGGGATTGTAAAAAGCAAAATTTTCCATGATTAACTCATAAGACATTACAGTTGATGCTTAGCACCAACTGTAATATAGCTAAAATGTCAAATCGTCCGATCGCGAGCCAGAGTAAATCATCCCTTTGCTGAAGTTGATACTGAGAGGTTCACCATCGCGAATGAAACCTGTTGCATTTTTGACTCCAACCAGAATAGGAATACCTAGTCTTCGACCAATGACCACCGCATGGGAATCGAGGCTTGATTCTTCAGTAATGACGGCGGCTGCCTTGCGAATGACATCAATATAGTCAGCGTCGGTATGGTCAATGACAAGAATTTCGCCTTCATTGAAGTCCCGCACATCGAGATGATGGAAGGCAACTCTGGCGCGACCATGAACCATGCCTGAACCTATGCTTAAGCCTTTGCCCACTACCGATGAAACAAATTCAACTTTGACTAAATCGGTTGAACCCGCTACGTCTTGGAGCGTTCCCGCCGACATGACTACGAGATCACCTGCACTTAACAGCTTCATTTCTTGGGCAAGGTTAAGGGCTGCTTCAAAGTTTTGTCTTGCCGATGGTAAGGAAATCAAAACTAGAGGCTGCACACCCCAAACCATTTGTAATCGTCTTGCCACTTGGACATTGGGCGTAACTGCCAGAATGGGAATCGGTGGACGGAATTTGCTGACATTACGAGCCGTCGAGCCTGTTTTAGTCAGGGTAACGATCGCCGCCGCATTTAGTTGCATCGCAATATTACCAACCGCCTGACTGATCGCATTCGGCACAGCGCGACCCATGCTTTCGAGGGGTTGCATTTTTAAATCTTGTTCTCTTTCAATCCGCACGGCAATTCTTGCCATCGTTTCGACGGCCAAGATCGGATATTTGCCGACGGCTGTTTCATTAGAAAGCATGACGGCATCCGTGCCATCAATGATCGCGTTAGCTACGTCCGAGATTTCGGCACGGGTCGCACGGGGATTATTTACCATGCTATCCAGCATTTGCGTTGCCGTAATCACGGGAATACCCATACGGTTAGCGGTTTTAATTAATTGCTTTTGGGCGATCGGAACATCTTCCGCAGGGATTTCGACACCCAAATCACCACGCGCTACCATTACGCCATCGCATACCGAGAGAATTGCTTCCATATTGGCGATCGCTTCATGCTTCTCGATTTTGGCAATCACACTAGCGTTGCGACCTGATGCGGCAATTAAATCTTTAACTTCGAGGATATCTTCAGGGGTACATACAAAACTGAGGGCGACCCAATCAACACCTTCCGACAAACCAAATCGTAAATCTTCGCGATCCTTATCCGTCATTGCACTGACCGATAAGTGGACATTTGGGAAATTGACACCTTTGTTATTAGAAAGCGTGCCGCCAATGACCACACGACAGTAAAGATCTCCTAATTCTGCATTGACAGCTTCGACGACCATTTCTACCTTGCCGTCATCAAGCATGATTACCGCGCCGATAGGTACTTCCTCAGCGAGGGTTTCATAGGTAATGCAGCTAATTTCTAATGTCCCTGCAACTTGGCGGCTAGTCAGGGTAAATTTATCACCTTTATTTAAGGTAATCGGCCCTTCTTTAAATACACCAAGACGAATTTTCGGACCTTGTAAATCTTGTAAAACACCAACAGGTTGATTTAGTTCGCTAGACACTTGGCGGATATTACAAATGCTGCGATGGTGATCGGCATGGGTTCCATGGGAAAAATTTAAACGAAACGTAGTTGCGCCTGCTTCAATAAGCTGGCGAAGCATATCAGGGCTACTGGTTGCGGGACCAATAGTTGCAACAATTTTAGTACGACGAAATGTTTCTCTAACGGTCATGGATAGTAAGCTAACGGCGGGATCTCAAACATACCAGAATGTCATCACAAAAACTAAATTTTGAGTTTATAGCTCTATTTGACAGGATAGTGGCGGCGCAAAGCGCCGCCACTATCCTGTGAGGGACATAAACTCAAAATTAGCTCTGAGATCACATCCCAGAATTGTGTCAAAATATTAAGTGTGAGAGTAATATTTGACCCAAACCAAATTTCCCGTCCTACTGCGATCGCCCTCGGCAACTTTGATGGCGTACATATAGGACATCGCCATGTAATTGCGCCGATTCTTCCCGATGCTTTGAGTCGCAATCATCAACATTTAACGAGTACGGTTGTTTCTTTTTCGCCCCATCCTCAAGAATTTTTTAGCAAACAACCGCGATCGCTACTTGCCCCCTTTGACGAGAAAGTGGCTCTACTAGAATCAATTGGTATCGAGCAGTTAGTTTTGCTACCCTTCGATGCAGATCTTGCTAAACTCACGGCTGCGGAATTTATGCAGCAAATTTTGATTGACTCTCTGCAAGTGGAATTAATCAGCGTTGGCTTTGATTTTCATTTCGGGCAGAAACGCCAAGGTAATATTACCGATCTAAAAAATGTTTGGGGCGATCGCCTAACGGTAATTACTGAACAGAAAATGATTATTAGCGATTCAGCACCAATCAGAATCAGTAGCTCAAATATTCGGGCAGCTTTAGCAAATGGTGAAGTCGATCTTGCTAATGCTTTGCTTGGTCGTCCTTATAATCTGGTGGGTAAAGTCGTCCAAGGCAAGCAGTTAGGACGCACCATCGGCTTCCCAACGGCAAATCTCGATCTACCTGCTCAAAAATGTTTGCCCCGTGATGGTGTTTATGCTGTAAAGGTAAATATTAGCTCTAGCCCTAAGCCCATATTTGGCGTGATGAATATCGGCTTAAGACCGACGGTAAAAGAAGATCTAAGGGGCGATCGCCGCACTGTGGAAGTGCATTTATTAGATTGGCAAGGCGATCTATACGATCAATATCTAAATGTAGATCTCGTTAAGTTTATTCGCCCCGAACAAAAATTTGCGTCACTAGATGCCCTCAAAGAGCAAATTAAATCTGACTGTCAGACTGCCTTAAATCATTTTGCTGTTTTGACCTAACCCATTAATAACAAGCCTCAGACAAATCAAAAAGGTTCATTACCAAAATCTCAGCAAGGCAACAAAAAATTCTTTACAAAACTTTACAAATACATTTAGGGTTGTCAAGAATTATTTAAACACTCTAGACACTATATATAAAGACTGAACCTGCATCTAATTTAGTCGGTATCTAAGTAATACATCATTTTTATTTTTAAAATAGTAGTGTAGTCATTATGCTATTCACCCCATAGATGAATCAACTGTTATAATTGACCTCAAATTTTTATATCAGGTCAATTATGCGACTCTTATTTAAAAGTAAAAAGCTTGAGGCTTTATATACTGAACTAAAAGGAGAAGATAAGTATGAAGCAGGCGTGGTTGAGGCTTTCTTTAATGTTATGTCTCGAATAGTTGCGGCATTAAATGAACAGGATTTACGTGAGCCCAAAAGTAGGCGATTAGAAAAATTGGTGGGAGATAAAAAAGGTAAATACTCAATGCGCCTCAATAAGCAATGGCGACTAATTTTGACAATTGAAGAGGATAAGCAAGGTAAGTATATACAAGTTCTAGAAATTAGCGATCATTATAAATAAAAGGTGTAAAAAACTATGATTAAACAACTAAAACCAGCAAGAGTCCCCCCTCCTGGTACTATCTTGAGCGAAGAAATAGAGGCGAGGGGATGGACACAAAAAGATTTAGCAGAAATTATAGACAGACCTGCTCAAGCTATTAATGAAATTGTTAAAGGGACAAAGCAAATAACTCCTGAAACTGCTATAGAGTTGTCTGCTGCTTTTGGGACTTCCGCTCAATTTTGGACTAACTTAGAAGCAAACTACCGTCTACATCTTGCCCAAAAAGAAACAGCAGAACAAGAAATAAGTCGCAAAAGTAAGCTCTATAGTATTACTCCTGTATCAGAAATTATCAGGCGTGGATGGATTCAAGCATCTGATTCGATTGAAGAGCTAGAAAAAAATGTATGTCAATTTTTAGGCATCACATCTCCGAATGAAACACCTAAATTAGCAGCCAATCTGCGTTGTAATCCTGACCAAGAATCAGAGGTTAATGCTCGGATTGCTTGGGCAAAGCGTGTTGAAAATATCTCTAAAATGCAAAAAGTTAGCAAATTTGATCATGACAAACTGCAATCTGCGATTCCTACTCTGCTTTCCTATGCTGAACGAGAAGAAGATATCTCTAAAGTTCCTGACTTATTGCTTAGCTTAGGGATTCACTTTGTGATCGTTCCTCATCTCAACAAAACTCACTTAGATGGTGCAGCTTTCTATGTTGATGATCATCCAGTAATTGCGCTGACGCTAAGACACGATCGCATTGATTGGTTTTGGTTTACGCTCATGCACGAACTGGCGCACATCATTCTTAAGCATGAGGGATTTTACTTAGATAACCTTGATGAAGGTGATATCAACCCTCAAGAGCAAGAGGCTAATCAAAAAGCAAGAGATTGGATTCTAGAACCAACAGCTTTTAATATATTTTTCCAAAAAACTAAACCATACTTTTCTAAGTCTGCGATCGCCCAGTTTGCTGCTAGTCAAAATCGCCATGTGGGGATTGTCCTCGGACGCATTCACCATGAGACTAAAGATTACACAAAACTGCGATCGCTACTAGTTAAAGTCAGTCCTTTTCTCAAAAATTGGATTGATGCTCCAACCAAACTTTAAGCAAAATTAAAATTAAGTGCGGCGGCGCGATCGCGGACGGTTGCGTTCGGCTTTATCGCGTTCGTAATTGATCAATCTGCCGTAATAGTCATGTTTGGCGAGATTTAGCGATAGAAAAACATGCTCTCTGGCATTACCAAAACCTTTACGATTGAAGAAATTAATGGCGGGCGTATTAGCGGGATCAGTATCAACTAGCATCAGTCGCACATTGTCTTCGATCATTCTCTCGATGATCTTATCAACTAGGCGATCGGCAACTCCCCGCCTTTGGAAATTGGGATTTACACCTAGCCAAGTAATATAGCCATATTTCCATGAGGCTTTATTGATGATTGTGCCGAGAATAAATCCTGCAAGCTGATCATCGATTTCGGCAACTAAGCAATACTCAGAATCAGTGTTATACATGCCGATCACCTCCCACTCGTCCCATGTGCGATAGAGGTATGGATATAAGTCACTCGTAAATAATTGCTCGCCCAAGTGAAAAATTGGCGCAATATCATCAATATTGATCTCGCGAATATCAACGCTGTTAGCATCTTGGCGATCGCCTCGATCTCTTTCCTTATCAAGGGATTTATCTGTTAAATCATTCATACATTTAAGTTTTTCTAGATTAAGAGTTGCGGCACATCGCGCCGCCTATTGGGTATTGTGCCATTGTAAATAAGTGGCTGGATTGTAAACATAGTGAAAAGATTGCGCTGGCGCACAGGGATTGATTTTAATTGCCACACCCAACTCAAAATGTAAATGTCTAGTATCACTCCGTCCTGAGTTTCCCATTTTGGCAAGCTCTTGACCACGAGTGATTCTCTGCCCAACTTTTACTTGGATACTATCAGGATAGAGATGAGCATAGCGGGTGAATAGTCCATTGGGATGCCGAATCACAATATGGTTTCCCCAATCACCACCACAGTCGCGCCGAGAACTATTTGGCTCAAATAAACTTGATTGAGGACAATCATGGCGAATATACACAACTGTGCCATCAGCAACCGATCGCACAGATACTTGAGGGACTAACTGATTGCTGTGAATAAAATCAATTCCTTCATGTTCTGCTAGTTGATAATCTTGACCCAAAAATGGATAGATCTCGGTAAATTCGGTGGGTAAAGCCCAATCTAAAATTAAATTGCGATCGCTGCGAACATGAGCAACACGCTGCGTCGGTGGATATTCTTTGTCATGATTTTCTAAATTTAGATGAGAATATTCCTGAGAGCAAACTTGAGCAAAGAGGGGAGCTACATAAATACAGGACAGAGAAATCACAAAAACTGCTAGTCTGAAATGCAAATGTATTTTCATGCGGGTTAGTAAAGAGCAAGAAAACTTCCTATATCTTGCTATATCTTTCTATATATTTAGTGAAACTTGTTAAAAACAGTCTTTAGGTTTGCCTACTCTCGATCATAAGTATTAAAATAAGTTACAGCTATCAGAAAATTGTTAACTAGTTCAGCAATCTTGGGTTTTTCAATTACATGAGTAAAGTTTACGATTGGTTTAATGATCGCCTTGAAGTCGGGGCGATCGCCGAAGACGTTACCAGCAAGTACGTTCCCCCTCACGTTAATATTTTCTACTGTTTGGGCGGCATCACCCTCACCTGCTTCCTGATTCAGTTCGCCACAGGTTTCGCGATGACTTTTTATTACAAGCCATCCGTCACTGAAGCCTTTGACTCAGTTCGCTACATCATGACCGACGTTAACTTCGGTTGGTTGATTCGTTCAATCCACCGTTGGTCAGCAAGCATGATGGTCTTGATGATGATCCTGCACACTTTCCGCGTCTACCTCACTGGTGGTTTCAAAAAACCCCGCGAATTAACTTGGATCACTGGCGTAATCCTTGCTGTAATTACCGTTACCTTCGGTGTAACTGGCTATTCTTTACCTTGGGATCAAGTCGGCTACTGGGCTGTAAAGATCGTATCTGGTGTACCTGAAGCAATTCCTGTAGTTGGCGGAACCTTAGTTGAACTACTGCGTGGCGGTCAAAGCGTTGGTCAAGCAACCCTTACCCGTTTTTACAGCTTACATACCTTCGTATTGCCTTGGTTGATCGCTGTATTCATGCTGGCTCACTTCTTGATGATCCGCAAGCAAGGTATTTCTGGTCCTTTGTAAGGTTTCTTATCTGGGAAACCAGTTTAAGATTTTCCTATTAGATAATTTTAGAAAATCTGTCAATAAATAGAGAAATAAGAGCAATAAAATGGCAAAGATTGAAAAGTTTCCTGATTTGAACGATCCAATTTTGCGGGCAAAGTTGGAAAAGAACATGGGACACAACTACTATGGCGAACCAGCTTGGCCAAATGATCTGTTGTATATGTTCCCCGTTGTGATCACTGGCACGATCGCTTTGATCACTGGTTTGGCAGTGCTTGACCCCACCATGATTGGCGAACCTGCTAATCCCTTCGCCACTCCTTTGGAAATTTTGCCTGAGTGGTTCTTGTATCCTGCATTCCAAATTTTGCGGATCGTCCCTAACAAACTTTTAGGTGTACTACTTCAAAGCTTGATTCCCGTTGGCTTGATCTTGATTCCTTTCATCGAGAACGTCAACAAGTTCCAAAATCCTTTCCGTCGCCCCGTCGCGATGGCAGTATTCCTATTTGGGACTGCTTTTACCCTCTACTTAGGTATCGGCTCCACCTTGCCCATTGACCAGTCTTTGACCTTGGGCTTGTTCTAGTTTCAATACGTTGCTTGGCAGCGTATTGAAAAACAAAAAAAGGATTTCGAGCGATGCTCGAAATCCTTTTTTTATTGGCGATCGCGCCTTTCTTTTTTATGATGGTATCTATGCCACGATTTCAAAGCCGCTTATTTAATTGGATTGATCAATCCTTGCCTGCCAAATTAGGACGCAGTGCAAGGCGATTGCTCGATCGCCAACTAAAGCAGATGCCTAGTGTGAAGGACTTACCGCGTTTGCTTGCCTATCAAGTCGCTAAGGCGGCGCTATATCCTGTGTATCTGATTGCCTCAACGACTAAGCGAATTTTCCCTGCATTAGGGCGCAGTAAGACTGAGGCTAGAGAAAAACTGCGATCGCAACCTGATTCCAGAGGATTGTTATCGGAATCTGGGGCAAGCGCTGAAGACATCAATCAGGAGATTGAGCAAGAATTCCCCAAACCAGAAATTCCTTTACTCCTAAGACCCTTAGTAAAATTTCTAAATTGGATTGATCGCACCAAACTCAAACTCGATCGCAATATTGCGGCGATCGTTAAGCGTCAACCCGATCACCTTGCGAATACCGATAATTCTGCACAGAAAGCAAACTTATTGGCAAATCGGATTTTTGCGGAAATTTGGCAGCAACAGGTAGAGCAAGGTCAAGCCGATGAAAACTTTTTAAGAGAAAGTAATGGTTTAGCGGAAAATGTGTCTCTGGGTAAAAATCGCAGTCTAGAGCAGGTGCGTCGTTTGATTGAGGCAGCGATCGCCTATTTCTTTGGTAATGCTAATCGAACTAATACCCAAGAGCAGAATTTAGCTAGTGATCAGGAATTAAAAGATTTATCAGGTATAGAAGCAGAGGCTTTACCAGATAGTCCTAAATTGCGGCGATGGCGCGTAAACTCGGTTGGGGATATTAAACAAAATGCGCCTTTAACTCAAAACACCAATCTAGATCGGTTACGGGAATTAATTGCCGCCGCGATCGCCTATTTTATTGGTAAGCGCGTACTTGATAGCGATCGCGAAACTACTAGTGATGTCCTTGAGGATTTTCAAGGAAAAGCGGAATTTTTATCGGGAAAAGCTGCCGATAAGATCCAAACTGGTTCCCAGAGTTCTCCAAATAGATCTAAACAATCCAGTCCTGAAAATTCTGACGAACTCAAATTTGATGATCAGTTTGAACGTTTACAAAGATTAATTGCCGAAGCGATCGCCTATTTCTTTGGTAAACAGTTATCGCAACCTGCCCTAGATGAAACCTCTGATATAGCCCCTAGCGAAGAAGCATGGCTAACAATGGAGGATGTATTTGGTAATGATAATGGCCCTTGGCCGCTTCCCTTAGAATATGGGTCTCATGCTTTTAATAAGTCACCCGATCACAATGTGATTCATTCTTCGGGAGAACTCCAAAATTTTGAAACCACGACCACACAAATCTCTCAAGAGCGCATCGAAGGAAGCTTAATCTTTGAAGAGGACGTATTATCCTATCAAGTCTCAACTTCAGAGACACAAAATGAGCGACCTCTTAGAGCATGGATTGAGGCAAAAGCGACACTTTTAGGCTATGTATACAATCCAGTAATGACCGTAGTTTTTTGGCTTGACGCGATTATTCTCAAAATCGAGGATTTAATTATTGCTGTTTGTAAAGAATTAATCAATTTTCCCAGAGGCTTAATTCGGTTTATCCGTTATGGCAATAGAAAGGGCAAATAGCCGATTAACAAACCTCAAAAAATAAGTGGCGGCGCATCGCGCCGCCACTTATTTTTTGGGTGGGATTTATTAAGCTGCTAATAGATAGCTAGAACTTTGTTTCTGAAAACCGAAATAATTTACGCAGTTATCAAAACTAGAAAAAATTCCAAATAGTTGATCGATTCTGGAAATCTCAAATACAAGATGTACAGAAGGTTGTAGAGAGCAGAGCAACAAGTTGCTCTTTTGCGATTGCATGAGACGAAGAGCGGACAATAGTTTCTGTAAACCTTGACTATCGATAAATCCTACATTTTCCATATCAACAATTAATGTAGGAATTTCTTTGCTATTCATCATGGAGTTAGCCATAACCCAAGACTCAACTTTAGCAAATAAATCAGAACCTACAGTATTATCAAATTTATTGCCAGCTAATTTGATAATAAAAGCTTGATCATTGCTTAAATTCTGACGGAAAGATAACTGGTTGACCTGAGTAATTACTTCCATTTTTCTTCCTTCCAATTCCTTTGAGAGATTATCTTTGCTCGATGGCTTAATTATTCACTTTTTTGCAAATAATCAAACACCTTAGAGATATATAAAAGTTAGTAAAAGGAAACTGAAAAGTTATATAAAGGTTAGTTTTTTTCGTTTATCTGTAAAATGAATAAAAACTATGTATCTGAATATACTAAAACTAAGCTCTGAGAGAGATGCAGCCAATTTGATTCTGGCTAATATTTGGTAGCGCGGCTGAGCCGAGCCACCAAATATCTGACTCTTAGACTATTTCCCCAAATAGATCGTAATGATCGGCGTTAGTAATCTTGACAGAAAACATGGAGCCAAGGGTGGCTTTGCCCTGTGGATCGCTAACATAGACAACACCATCAACGTCGGGGGCAAATCTCGCCGATCGCCCGATTAGTTCACCCGTATCAGGATTTTCCTGCTCAATCAACACATCAACGATTTTGCCAATTTCTAGTTGGTTATTTTTAAAAGAGATTTCCTGTTGGGCTGCCATGATGCGATCGCGGCGTTCTTGTTTCACTTCTTCAGGTAATTGATCGGGCAGATCAAAGGCGGGAGTGCCTTCCTCCGCCGAGAACGTAAATACGCCCACATGATCAAATTCATGACGCTTCACGAATTCCAGTAAATGCTCAAATTGTTCTTCTGTTTCCCCTGGAAAGCCAACGATGAAAGTAGTGCGGGCGATCGCGTTAGGCAGTGATGCTTTGATTTGTTCCATGATCTTGTCATTGACGCGCCCCTGCCAAGGACGATTCATGGCGCGTAAGACATCGGGATGGGAATGTTGCAAAGGTAAGTCTAAATAGGGAACCACATTCGGGGTGGCTTTCATGGCGTTAATTACTTTGGGAGTCAAGCCTGTGGGGTAGGCGTAGTGCATTCTCACCCAAGGTACATCGACTTGACCAAGAGCCGTTAATAATTCGGCAAGACGAGGCTGACCGTAAATATCTTGACCATAGTTAGTGGTGATTTGGGAAATCAAAATAATTTCCTTGACACCTTCCGAGGCGAGGCGATCGCATTCGGTCACAATCGACTCAATGGAGCGCGATCGCTGATCGCCGCGTAAATGGGGAATGATGCAAAAAGCACAGCGATAATCGCAACCCTCAGCAACGCGCACATAGGCGACGGCTTCATTGGTGGTGCGATAGCGTGGAATGGTGTCATCGGCGATATAGGTGGGAACTTGAGTAACTTCTTTAACTCGTTCACCTTTCTCAGCACGTTCAATCACATCGACAATTTTTTGATAGTCGCCTGTGCCAACTAGCGCCACGGCTTCAGGGATTTCATCGAGTAATTCTTGCTGAAAATGTTGCGCCATACAGCCCGCAATCACAATCCGCTTACCCATATCCGCAAGTTCCACCAAAGTTCGCACCGATTCCCGCCGCGCATCTTCGATAAAGCTACAGGTATTGACAATTACATAATCTGCCAACTCTTCGTTGCTATCGACTTGATAACCAGCCTGTACCAGCAAGCCCAGCATATGCTCGGTATCGACACGGTTCTTTTCACAACCCAAATGGGAGAAGGCGATCGTGGGTTTGACGGTGGTGGGAACCAGATTGACCATATATGTAATGACGTTTAGTAAGGCAGTTAATGAGGCAGTTTGCAGTAATGCAAGATATTTCAGACATCCTAGCTTAACAAAACTTTAGGCAATGCGATCGCTAAATGTTAAAGCAATGTTAGTTAAAGCAATTCTAAAACTCAGATTCTTCGGTAGTCGGCTTAGTCTTTGCTTTGCCTCGCTCAGCACAGACTAGGGAGGTTGCTTGCGAGAGTTTGGCGGTTGGACCGAGGGTGACATTTTGATAGAGGCGATCGTATTCCCTTTGATAATGGGCAGCTACAATTTCATTTTGAATGGCTACTAAGGTTTCATCATTGGTGTGATTTGCGGCCTTAGTCCAATTATGGGAACCCGTCAGAATCAAATTGCGATCGAGAATCGCGAACTTGTGATGCAGGATATCGCCTGCCGTCAGATTGGGAATCCCAACGGTCTTAAGTGGTTGTTTCCATGCACTGTTTTTACCTACTTTGCAATCTCGATTCGATTGTAATCCCCACATATCGAGGGTAGAGGCATAATCACGATAGGCAAATTGGGGATCAACTAAGGTGCGAATCTTCACATTATTCTGTTGACGCTCTTCTAGAATTGTGGAGATAAAGGGAGCAGAGTAAACAAATAAAGCCATATCGACCGTATTTTTAGTTCCTGCGATCGCGGTGGCAATTAGTCCATTACTCGTCTGCTCTCTGGCGGTATCTATAGGATCGGGGGAAAACTTGATCCGAATTTGCGCCCCACCGACTACTAAGTAATCAATTTTGCGAGAAGGTTTTTTAGAGCCAAATAAGCTGTCGGATTTACCATTAGGCCCATCGCCCCACATGATATTAAATTCTTTTTGAAAATGACTGGCTAACTCTTTACTATCAACACGCACCAGATTATTCGCATTCCCTCTCGTCTCAGGCTTGGTGAAGTCGCCATGAATATCACTCATCGTGAAATTAGCGGAGCCGAACAGAACTACTTGATTATCAATTACCAGAAATTTGTGGTGCATCAGTCCACTGCCCTTAGAACCATCGGCAGTGTCATCAAGCCAAGGAATGTTGGCGGCTTTAATCAACTTTAAACTGTCGCGACGGTCAAGTTCATCTTCACTCAAGCGACCGTCATTATTGATATCAGCAAACCTTTGAAATTCTTTATAGCGATCGCGATCGCGGGGATTTAGTTTTGCAATTTGTTCGGGTGTAAACTCACTCCACGCTTTACTGTAGTTGTTTTCTAGAATAAGCCTAACTTTTACACCGCGTAACTGAGCATCAACGATTGCTTTGGCTATATTGGGTAAACGTAATTCTTGGACGGCAATATCTAGGCTGACTTTAGCTTTACTAATATTGTCGGTAATCACTCTTTCGAGATTATCTCCGAGCCGCTCGATGTTGCGATAGGGATCGGTGTATTTAGATGCTTGATTTTGATTAAAAAATACCTGAATATTGGGATGCTGGGGTAATGTAGGAACTATACCAGATTGCGCCTGACAAGCATTTGCCGCGATCGCAATTACGCCACAAAGTAGAATCCCATAGATAAACTGACGATATCGCGATCGCAGTTGGTAACGCAGACGGGAATAGGCTAAAAAACCCATATATGCAAGAATTCAAATTTTGCAACTCTAGTCTACAGCTTTACTAATTAGATCTAAGCCACAATTGATTAATTTTTTGAGGGGTATGCTAATTTTCTATTTGTTTAGCCAACTTGACGCACTTTGCCTTGATCGATCGCCTGCATGAGATACTCCAAAGCTTCATAGTCAGGATCAGTAATATATCCTTGGTCAGCAAGCTCCTGATTGATTTGGCTTTCAAGCTCAGGGGTCAGCCGTTTGACGAGGAGTGCGCGGTTAACCAAATTTCGGATCACGCTTTTATTGTTCATAGGTTTAAAGGGGATTACTAGACGTATGCTTCTACGATTACTAGCTTGCTCCTAAATCAAAGACATAGATGTGATTGCAATCAAAAAATTCAGAGGTGTATATCTCTCTAACTTTGTGATCAAGATCACAAATTAAAAAGAGGGTATGTACTTTAAGGTACATGCCCTCTTTAGAAATAAAAAGTGAAAATTTTGTTCCCTCAACAGAAAATAAAGGAAGAAAGGCGCGAAGCGCCTTTCTTCCTTTCAATAGTTTCAGCCTATGGCTTGCTCGAAGCGTAGCTGTTCTAAAGAGCGATCCCCATAAATTGACTCAATGTGTTCTTCACAACAGGCGATCGCAAACTCATCTAGTTCTTCTGGCTCAATGCCAAACATGTCATAAAAGGTATCTTTTTCGACTCGGCAAAAGCGAGGACGTTGCTCATAAATCGAACATTTGCGATCGCCGCGATCGAAATTAATACACCAGCCATCGTTCCCCACCATACTCAAATATTGTTGCAGTTCTGCGGGTGTGAGGTAATCAGCAAGGTCGGGGCGATCGCTGGGATCGAGGTAACAGCAAGCACCACAACCGCTAATACATTGCCAAGTTGTCATAAAAGACCTCTCGATACG
>DCSN01000039.1:12959-34276 GCA_002325645.1 Pseudanabaena sp. UBA1465 | reverse complement strand
CTTTTTAAGGGGGATTGAGGGGGATCATTTTATCAATTAAACTGCAAGTGCAACCTTACCACAACGCTCATTGGCGGGGACTGCCTCAGCAATCTTTTTGGGATTAGGCAGATTGAGGCTACCCATAAATTCAACAAATTGAGCGCGATCGCGTCCCACAAAACGTGGATTCCATTGTTTCTCTTCGCCGATGGTGGATACCAAATTGCCGCGATAGTCATGTCCAGGATAAACGAAGGTAGTATCGGGCAGAGTAAACAGCCTTTGGGTGACATGATCGTACAAAGTACCCGCATCGCCACTTTGGAAGTCGGTGCGTCCACAACCGCGAATGAGTAGCGCATCACCCGTTAATAAATGTGTACCATCAACCAAGAAAGACATATGGCTGTCGGTATGTCCAGATGTGGCGATCGCCTGAATTTTAACTTCCCCCACATTTAAAACTTCTTCGTGTTTTACAAAGCGGTTGGCACAGGCAGCATGGGCATTTTCAGGGACAATCCCTTCACAGCCCGTTAGTTCGCGCAACTTTCCAGTGCCTGTGATGTGGTCAGCATGAATATGGGTTTCTAAACAAAATTTTAGGGTCAAACCCAACTCTCTCAAGAGTTTAAGATCGCGCTCAACCTGTTCTAAAACTGGATCGACGAGGACTGCTTCTTTAGTATCTGGGTCGGCAATCAGATAAGTATAGGTTCCTGTCTCTTGATCGAATAATTGGCGAAATAGCATGGCAGTAAATTTCCAAACTTTTAAAACTCTCTCAATATATTACTATATGGCGATATATGATGTCAAGGACAAAACAAACTATTGATGTAGCGATCGTGCCTGCAAGTAGTGGCGATCGCTTAACACCAAGAATGTTCATCTTCGGGATTATTCAGTAACTCGCGAATATTTGCCTCAATCACCCGATAGCCGACATTTCCGTTTAGCCTCTGTCGTCCTTCGTTGAAGATCATTGTGGGGCTAACGGACACAGTTTTTTCGCGAATTAACTCGAAATCCCTTGATAGCAATGCATAGGCTTCGCCACTATCGATTTGAGCTTGCAGATCGGCGATCGCAATACCTAATTCTTCGGCAATCTGAAACTGTACTTTGCGATCGCTAACATCGGCAGTTTCCGCAAAAAAGGCGCGGCGAACTTCCCAATTGGCTTTCTCAAATATTTTTTCAGATTTGGGAATCAGTCCTTTGATTTCTAATAGCTGAATTGCGTTCAGAAATAGATGACAGGATGTGGCTGAGGTCGGTGTATTCACGACCCAGACATCAGGATGCACGGTGATATGGGGAAACTTAGCTGCAACTGTATGCACATGATCGCTATAGCCACGCAACCCACCGCGATCGCGCCAACTTTTTTCTAATTTTTCATGGGCATTGCCAAACACAGGGAAGAAATGATAGTCGATCGCCACTTGATCAGGAAAGTTAGCAGCTAATTCATCAAGGCGGATCTGGGCGATATATGCCCAAATGCAAAGGACATCGGAATAGTAAGAAATGCGAATGGGTTCCATTGATTCTTTTGAGTAAGTGTCAGAGTCTATTTAAGATCCCCCCTCAGCCCCCCTTGTAAAGGGGGGAGAATCTTCTTCCCCCTTTACAAGGGGGATTGAGGGGGATCTCTTGATTTGTTTTTTTAGATGTCAACAGTAGCGGCGATCGCGATTTCCTGTTCTTCCTCGGCAGATTCTAAAATTGGCGGTTTCTTATTGCGCCAGAGCTTGTAATAAAGAATCGGAACTGCCGATCGCGAAAGTAGTAAAGATGCGACTTCCCCAGCCATCAGCGAGATTGCTAATCCTTGGAAGATGGGATCGGCGAGAATGATTGCCGATCCAACAATGACGGCGGCGGCTGTCAGCAACATCGGACGGAAACGCACGGCTCCCGCATCGATCACCGCTTCTTCGAGGGGCATTCCTTCTTTGAGACGTAACTCGATAAAATCAACGAGAATAATCGAGTTGCGTACCACAATTCCTGCACCTGCAATAAAGCCAATCATTGAAGTCGCCGTAAAAAAGGAACCCATTAACCAATGGGCAGGCATAATCCCCACGAGGGAGAAGGGAATGGCGACCATAATTGCCAGTGGCGTGGTAAAAGATTGGAACCAACCGACCACGAGGGCATAAATCAGCAACATCACCACCGCAAAGGCAATGCTCAGATCGCGGAAGACTTCATAGGTGACTTGCCATTCACCATCCCATTTCATCGAATAGGTTTCGGTGGTGGGAGGTTGTTCGGTTAGAAATGTCTGCACTTTTGCGCCCGTGGGAGGCGTGATTTTATCGATTTGTGGCTGCAAAGCGAGCATCGCATAGACAGAACTTTCCACACGACCTGACACATCGCCCAAGACATAGACTACGGGCTGAAGGTTTTTGTGATAGATACTCGTATCAACGGTAGCAGTTTCGGTTTTGACAAGGGAACTAAGCGGAACGAGATTACCATTTGCGCCTTTGACATTGAGAGCCTTGAGATCCTCTAGACTAGTACGGCTGGACTGACTAAAGCGAAGATTAATCGCCACATCCTCGCGGGAATTTTCATCATGGAGTAAGCCCACATTCTGCCCCGAAATTGCCATTTGTAAAACTTGGGAAATTTGGGCGGGACTGATGCCATTTAAGGTTGCTTTTTCGCGATCAATTACCAAGTGATAATCGGTCTGAGGTGATTCCACATACCAATCCACATCCACCACACCATCAGTGGATTTATACAATTGATAGATTTCTTTGGCAACGTCAATCTGCCCTTGGTAATTAGGACCATAGACTTCCGTCACTAAAGTTTGTAGCACAGGGGGACCAGGAGGGATTTCGGCAACTTGAATCCGCGCACTGTAGCGATCGCCGATTTCCTTGAGATAAGGACGCATCGCTTTGGCGATGTCATGGCTCTGCCGTTTGCGCTCTTCCCTTGGTAAAAAGTTCACCTGAATATCGGCAACATTGGAACCCGATCGCAAAAAGTAATGACGCACTAATCCGTTGAAATTGTAAGGGGAAGATGTGCCGACATAGCTTTGATAGTGGGTGACTTCAGGCACGGAGGCTAGATATTGACCTAGTTCTCTAGTTGCTCGCGCTGTCTGCTCTAGGGTCGTACCTTCGGGCATATTCACCACCACTTGCAATTCGCTCTTATTATCAAAGGGAAGCATCTTCAGGATTACTAATTTAAAGCCTGCCATTCCCACCACAATCACCACTAAAGCGAGTACGGTGGCAATTAAAAAGACTGTTCCCTTTTTCGGATAATGCACCAAAGGATACATAAAGCGGCGATAGAGTTTGCTGAGTGCATCTTCTTCACCTTCTTGATGTCCGCCATGACTGCCGCCCGTAAACACTTTCAGCGTTGTCCAAGGCACGACAATGAAAGCAACCAGTGCTGAGAAAATCATCGCTGCGGAAGCGCCCAAGGGAATCGGACGCATATAGGGTCCCATCAAGCCGCCCACAAATGCCATCGGTAAGATCGCCGCAATTACCGCCACCGTTGCTAAAATCGTGGGGTTGCCCACTTCGTCAACGGCTTCAAGCACTATTTGGCGCAGGGTGCGCTGACGATTGGGAGAATATTTGAGACGAGTTATATTTTCAGGCAGATCCAAATGACGACCGACATTTTCTACAACCACGATCGCATCATCAACGAGAATGCCAATCGAGAAGATCAGCGCAAAGAAGGTAACGCGATTGAGGGAAAATCCGTAAAAGACAAAACTGGCAAGGGTTAGCGCTAAGGTCACAGGAATCGACACAGCTACAACGATCGCTTCTCTTCGACCCATGGCAAACCACATCAGCACCGTCACCGAACCCACCGCAATCAGCATATGAAATAGCAATTCATTGGAGCGTTCGGCAGCCGTCTCGCCATAGTCACGGGTAACGGTCAAATCGACATTCTTAGGAATGTAATTATGCTTAATCTCTTCTAACTTATGTAAGACGCGATGGGAAACTTGAATTGCGTTCGCACCGCCACGCTTAGCGATCGCGATCGTGACAGCTTCGGTTTCGCCTTTATGCTTAGTTGAGGATTCTTTTTGGTCATGGTTAGCGCTATCTTTAGCATCATGTTTTGCGCTGTCTTTAGCGTGATGTTCTTGAGCAACATCACCATAGCCAAACAAGACATAACTAGCAGGTTCTTCCGCGCCATCGGTTACGGATGCCACATCTCGCAAATATACAGGCTGATTATTAGCAACAGCTACAACTAGCCCCTTCGCATCTTCAGGCGATCGGATAAAGCTTTGAGTTCGCACCAAAAAGGATTGATTGTTTTGGCTTAAAGATCCACCCGCTAGTTCTGAGTTTTGGGACTGAAATGCTTGGGAAATTTCTAGCGGTGTGAGTCCATAGGCTTTTAAGCGCGTGGGATCGAGTTCTACCCGCAGTTGGCGCTTCTGTCCACCAATGATCGTCGTTTCCGAAACATCAGGAACTTGCTTGATCTGCTCGTCTAGTTGCGCCGCAATCTGCCGTAATTCCGTACCTGAAACCCCATCTCCTGATAAGGTCAGCGCCAGAATTGGCACATCATTAATCGCTCGTGACTTAATTAGGGGCTGGGAAACTCCCGCAGGAATTTTGTCAAAATTGGCATAGAGTTTGTTGTAAAGCTGAACGATGGCATCTTCCGTATTCTGCCCAACCACAAATCTTACGATTACTAAAGACGAACCAGGTCTTGTGGTGGAGTAAACATATTCCACTCCTGGCAATTCTTTAATCAACTTCTCCATCGGCACTGTGACGCGCTGTTCCACATCCTTAGCCGAAGCACCTGGCATCTGCACAAATACATCGGCGATCGGTACGGTAATTTGCGGTTCTTCTTCCCTTGGCAACATCAAGGTTGCGCCAATCCCTAAGAGGATCGCCACGATGATAATCAATGGGGTCAGCTTGGAGTCGATAAATTGTTTCGCTAACTGACCGACAAAACCAAGTTTGTGATGTGGGGGCGGTGATTGCGAGCTACTTTGACCGTTTGGTGAATCCTGCATAATTTACTCCTTTTACCGCAATGCAACGGGTTGTCCGTCGCTAAGTTGACCGATGTTGCTGGTAATGATCCGATCGCCTGTTTTCAATCCCGATACAATCTCGATTTGTTCATTTTGAGTTTTGCCTGTTTTCACCCAACGCAGGACAGCGATCGCCTTATCATCCATACTTTCCACCACATAGACTCCTTGCAACTGTCCCCGTTGGATCAGCACTGTAGTGGGAACAAATAGAGTCTCTTTGGTTGCGCCTAAAGGTAAAGCAATCCTGCCAAACATTCCCGAAATTAATTTGTTGGAATTATTCAGAGGAATTTTGACCATAAAGCTGCGGGATTGAGCATTGGCGGCGGGGACAATTTGTTGAATTGTGCCATTAATGGTTTGATTAACCGCATCAATCTGGACTTTAACTGATTGTCCGACCCGCACTAAGCGCAAATTCTCTTCAGGTACAGAAATTTCTAGCTCTAGTTTATTGGGATTTTCCACTTTCAATAATGGAGTCCCAGGGGCTGCCATTTCTCCTTCGTAAGCCATTTTTTGAACGACCACACCATCAAAAGGAGCGAAGATCGTACCGTAGCTGGCACTGATATCCGATGAAATCACGCTCAGTTCAGCGCGACTCACCGCCGATTGGGTTTGAGCGATCGCCGCCTGTGACTGCCGAATCCCTGCTTCCGACTGGGCGACCCTTGCCCTAGCCTGTTCGAGCGCCGTATTCGCATCATCCAATACCGATTGCGAAACTGCGCCTTCGGCTTGCAGGCGAGACATCCGTGACTGGGTGACTTGTGCTAACCGCAAAGCCGACTGCGCTTCTAATTTTTGCGATTCCAATTGATTGAGACTTGCCTGAGAGCGAAATACTTCCGCTTGGGCTTGGGCAACTCCTAACTCAGCTTGTCCAGTTTGAGCATTGAGATCCATCACATCAATGCTGGCGAGGACATCACCCTTACGAAAGCGATCGCCCGCTTCTAATGATAAAGCCGTAATCCGACCCATCACCCTTGTGGAGAGCGTAGCCTGTTCTATAGGACGAATAGAGCCAGAGAGTTCCAAGGTATTCGTGATCGATTGCGATTTTAGTGTGACTGTAGAAACAGCGATCGCTTGAGAGGCAGTTGTTTTTGGAGCATCAGGCGATCGGGTCATTTGCAAAACTGCCCAAGTTCCACCTGTCAGCAGCAACACCCCACCGATTAAGATTCCCCAGCCTTTAGGTGATAGCTTTGGCAAGGTTTTAGATGAGGGTGATTTTTGCGGCAAATGCTGATCGGTTCCTTCAATCAATTGATCGCTAGTTTGCTGGAGAGATTCATGGGATGGTTGGTCTGATGTGCTGTGAGTCATAGAATTAAGCCTTCCTGATTGAATGTTAAGGATTAAGGTTGATTGCCACGATGCACGGGATAGCCAGCACCCTGCCAAGCGAGTAAACCACCTTGCAAGTTATGCACCTTACTATAGCCCTCAGAGACTAACCATTGTGCCGACATATTGCTGCGATGTCCAGATAGGCAAGTAATCGCGATCGCCCGATCTTTGGGAATTTCTTTGAGAATGCGATCGCGACTCATGCGCTTTGCCCCTGCGATATGCCCCATGAAATACTCAAACCAGCCCCGCACATCGATTACGAGTAATTGCTCTTGGCGCGAATTCAACTGTACTGGCGACAGGCTTACCGATTTTAAAGCTGGATTTTTAGCTGATTTTTGTTTGTTTTGTTTACTATTCATTGTTTTAGAAATTTGTGTTTTGAGAATTTGGAAGATCCCCCCAGCCCCCTTATTAAGGGGGATTGAGGGGGATCGTTAGTAAATCACGATATAGAAACAATCTTCTGCTTCCCCCCTTTAAAAGGGGGATTGAGGGGGATCTCTTTAAACTCTGCTCATTACTGTAAATGATTTGATAAATGGTCCTGCCATGCGTGGATCTTTAACCATTGCTGTGTAATCACCGACGCGAAACTGGAGTTTACGGCTCATATATGCCATACCCAAACCCATCATGTCCAAACCCTTTTCTTTCCATTTCTCCCAATGGTTGCGATCGGCGCGTAAATCCCAGTTGAGAGTTTGTCCAGCATAGGCTCCCGCAGAGACAACCTTTCCTTCCTCAATCATGAGAACCCCCATAGGGTTTGGTTCGCTATTAAGCCCATAGCCAATTACAGAATTGAAATGAATCTTTGCCAAAGCATCGGATAGTTCAGGTTCTGCATTCCATTGTTCGCCAAAAGATTGCATCCATTCCTGTGAAAATAAATCTGCCATTGTTTTCTCCTAAGTTAATTTAGATTTAGATAAGACCCTCACCCCTAGCCCCTCTCCCATTGAGGGAGAGGGGAACAAGACTCTTCTCTTACTCTCCCTCTCCCCCAATGGGAGCTACGGTGTACACACAAGTTGTCAGCTATAGCGCGAGTTACTAATGATCCCCCTCAATCCCCCTTAAAAAGGGGGAAGAAGAAAATTTAATTTATTCTCCCCCCTTAAAAAGGGGGGCTGGGGGGATCTAAACCCTGAAACGTAGATGCAGAGACTTGTGTGTATATGGTAGCTTTTTAAGGGGGATTGAGGAGGATTGAGGGGGGATCTATTAGAGCTTTTGACCGTAGAAAGTAATTCTTAAATGGTTTCTTAAGCCGTAATCACCCGAATCACATCTTGAATCGTGATGGGTTTACCGATGTAGTCATCCATACCCACATCCAAACAAGCTTGCCGATCGCCATCCATCACATTAGCCGTCACCGCCACAATTTTGATAGGAGCTTCTGCATAAATCTCCCGAATTAGCTTAGTCGCAGTCAAACCATCCATTATAGGCATTTGGATATCCATGAAGATCAAGTTGTATGCCTGCTCTTTCAAGGCTTGTAAAGCTTCTAAACCATTGTTGACAATATGGATCTGATAGCCAAGTTTTTTGAGCATTAAGTTGGCGATTATTTGATTAACTTGATTATCTTCAACTAGCAGAATGTTGAAAGGGAATTTTTCGGCGATCCTGCGATCGATTAAACCCTCTTTTGCCGACGATGATTGTAATGGCGCGATCGCCTCAGGAAGAGTTTCAGGGATCAGGACTGCAATCATAAAGCTAAATCTTGAACCTTGAGTCTCAAATTTAGATTCCCATCCCAAGGGAGACTTGCCACCAATTTGCCCAAAACTCTCCACCCAAATTGTGCCGCCCATCAGTTCAACAAGACGTTTACTGATCGCTAGTCCTAAGCCAGTACCGCCATATTTGCGACTAATAGAATCATCCGCCTGCGTAAATGGTTGAAATAGCTGTTTAAGGCGATCGCTTTTGATGCCAATACCTGTATCGGCGATCGTCAAAATTAGTTGATATTGATTTGAGTCAGCTTTATTAAATTCGGGCGAAGCTTGACCAGTAACAGATAGATAGACCTCTCCATATTGAGTAAATTTAACGGCATTACCAACTAAATTTAAGAGAATTTGGCGTAAGCGGATAGAATCACCAATCACGATTTTAGGAATATCTGGAGCAATCTCATATTTGAGGTTAATTTGCTTCTCCACTGCTTGAGGTTGCAATAGCCGATAAACTGCGCTCACAACTTCTGTCAAATTGAAAGATTGTGCTTCGATCGCTAACTGACCTGACTCGATTTTAGAAAAGTCGAGAATGTCATTAATTACAACTAAAAGAGCTTCACCACTGTCTTTAATCGTTTTTACAAAATCTGCTTGTTCTTCGGTAAGTTCCGTAGTTTCGAGAAGCTGCGCCATGCCCAACACCCCATTCATCGGTGTCCGAATTTCATGGCTCATATTTGCCAAAAAAGCACTTTTAGCTTTAGTTGCAGCTTCTGCGGCTTCCTTGGCTTCAGCCAAAGCTATTTCTGTTTGTTTGCGAGCCGTAACTTCCATAAGCACGCCATGCCAAGCAATATCACCATTTTCGCGTAGCAATGGGCGCGAGTTAGCTTGTAACCATTTCAGCTTGCCCGACGGCGTGATAATTCGCCACTCATGCTGAAATGGTTGTAAGGTTGTTTTACTATAGTCATAACTTGCGTAATAATCAGCACGATCTTGAAGATGAATTTGATTGCGATAAATAGATACATCATTCAGTAGTTCCTCAATTTTGATCTCATGAATTTCTTCAAATATTGCACTCATGTACTCAAATTTAACGGAGTCATCTGCCCTAGTAAGCAAGATATAAATTGCCGATGGAGAAGCGTCCGCGATCGCTCTAAATCGAGATTCACTAAGTTGGAGGGCTATTTCTGCTTGCTTGCGATCGCTAATATCTCGACCAATCACTACCAATCCTTTCCGACTACCATCTTCATTAAAAAGTGGTACTTTCACCACGTCCATAATGCAAATCTTGCCATCAGGTTTACGAATATATTCTTCCCCATAACTAATATTATTCTGTTGCCAAACAGCTTCATCGGTAGCAGCACAGTACAGCAGTTCCTCTCTATAGAATTCACTTAATTCAGCTAATTCCAGATCGGTTTTGCCTATGTAGTCAATATCCATCAAATCAAATAATTCCAAACCAGGACGATTAATGATTAAATATTTGCCATTTCCATCTTTCATAAAAATTGTATCAGGCACAGCTTCGATGATCGTATTTAACCAATAGGCTTTGTCCTTTAGCTCTACTGCTTGTTTATCTAATGCCTTTCGCAACTGCTCAGCCATTTGATTGAAGGAAACCGATAAGGAATTAATTTCAGAAATAGCGCCATCGTCAGCGAGATTATCTATCCATTTCGCTTCAGCTATGGCTTTACTCGCCAAGCCTATTTGCTCAATTGGCTCAACAATCCAATTAGTAATGATCGCCCCCATAATGTTGGCAATGAATAGAGTGATCACAATTAAAAAGATAGTTTGGTTACGATTATGGTGAATCGCTGTTATAAAATCAGATTCAGGCAAATAGGATAGATATCCTAGAACTCCTACGGCAGCAATAATTTGAATCACAAATGGTACGACCAAGACCCATCGTAAAGGGATATTTCTCAAAGGAATATGTAAAAATAATGATCGCTTTTGTGAACCTTTCATCAAAACCAACTAAAGAAACCTATCTGCATTGCCATTATAACTGTCGTTAGTCCCCAATAACTAAGCGAGGAGTAGTGCTTCTCCACTATTCAGTAACTGATGTTACGTGGAACGAATATCGCCCTCACCCCCCAGCCCCCTCTCCCATTAAGGGAGAGGGGGAGTAAGACTAATTTCTTGTTCCCCTCTCCCCTTTTGGGAGAGGGGCTAGGGGTGAGGGTCTTGAGAACTTCCACGTAACATCAGTCAGTAAATAGAATTGACCGATTCCGTCCCTGCTGTTTTGCAGAATATAGTGCTTGATCGGCTTGATTGATCATTACATGGGGAGAGATTTCAAGTTTAGGTATATCGCAAACAATCCCCAGACTGACAGTGACAATATCACTGGCGTTGGAATCTTGGTGGGGAATTTGGAGTTCTTTAATGGCTGTGTGAATCCTTTCTGCCACTGCGATCGCTCCTTTAGTATTAGTATTCGGCAAAATCACAATAAACTCTTCACCTCCATAGCGAGCAACGAGATCGGCAGGGCGACACATTAATTTATCAACTGCTTGGGCGATTTTAATCAGACATTCATCACCTAGTTGATGTCCATAAAAATCGTTATAGCGTTTGAAATAGTCAACATCAAACATCAGTAAAGATAAGGGTTCCTGCTCACGATGGAGTCGGTTCCATTCGAGAACAATTCGATCATTAAAACAACGACGATTAGCGATTTGAGTCAAGCCGTCAAGATTGACTAATTTTTGTAATTCCAGATTAACTCGCCTTACTTCTGCTTCTGTTTGTGCAAGGGCTAGATCTGCTTGTTTGCGATCGCTAATATCAATGGCAAAGCCATACCAAGCAACATCACCATTCTCTCGGCGCTCAGGAATGGCATTGGAACTAATCCATTTTGTTTGTCCTTTCGGAGTGGTAATCCGCCATTCATGGTAAAACGGTTGCATGGTTTGGAAACTCTTTACCATTGCTTGTTCATAGCCTGTTAGATCATCGGGATGGAATAGCTCATAACGGAGATTAGGACTGTGCTGTAAATACTCAATACTCACGCCTAGTAAATCTTCGGCGGCGGCGCTGGCATATTCAAAATATGTACTTCCATCGGTGTGGCGAACAAGAATATATAGGGCTTCAGGAGAAGTAAGTGTAATTTTTTGAAACCTCGCTTCACTGGCTTGCATGACGGCTTCAGCACGCTTGCGATCGCTAATGTTTAGATAAATCCCTCCTAACCTCTGAACTTTATTCTGCTCATCAATGATTGGGAACTTGGTGATGATGAAGGTATGTAAGCCATCGGGCAGCAGTACGGCTTGTTCAAAACTAAGAGAAATCTCCTCAAAAATCACCTGTTTTTCCATATTTCGCAATCTTTGAATAACTTCATCAGGGAAAAAATCCTGATCTTTTTTACCTAAAATTTCTTCCTCAGGTCTTTGCATCCAATAAGCAAATTCTTTATTGATTGATAAATAGGTTCCTTCTAAATCCTTGATAGAAATTGGTGTTGGTGC
Organism: Pseudanabaena sp. UBA1465; assembly: GCA_002325645.1. Taxonomy (GTDB): domain Bacteria; phylum Cyanobacteriota; class Cyanobacteriia; order Pseudanabaenales; family Pseudanabaenaceae; genus Pseudanabaena. The sequence goes on along the minus strand of DCSN01000039.1, from coordinate 22,610 downwards.
ATTATCTAAAAAAGATTTTAATAATGCTTCATTTTGCCGTAATGCTTCTCCAGTATATTTAATCGCCTGACTAATCCAATGGGTTGCTAAAACTGCAAAAGCTATTGATAAAATCAGCATCATTCCACAAATGCAAATTATCCAGTAATAATTAGGCAGAGAACTCAGCAGGAACACCGTCCCCACAATTTGCACCACAAATGGTAATAACATCAACCATCGCAGAGGGATGTTAAATATATGCGATCGCTGAAACTGTGGACTGGCTGCCATAGATGAACAGCCTGCGTTAAATAGGCAGACTGCCGAATTGATTGGGGTTTGGAGGAAATGTGGTCTGGGTAAGCTAAAACTTTTCTACTTTTCTACTTTTCTACTTTTTTAGTTTACCCAGACTGTTGAGCAAATTACTTGAGAGTTAAGAAAATTTCATCATTCTCAATATTTCCCCTGCTACCAGTATTGGCAAAGCCGATCATTTTCACATGACTCAGGATTGACGCAAGCGATGAATTGCTGATCTTTTGTGAGATTTCATTGCTTGCAATATTTAATAGATTTTCTTGTAACCATTTTAAATCAGAGCTTTGATCGACATATCCGTAAGATTGCCGATCGCGTGGTAATTTTGCAGAGACAGTTTTGAAGCTCTTAGAATTTGCGATCGCCTGATTATTTTTGAGGGCTAAAGTTGATTCTAATGCTGTTAATGAATTGGATAAATAAATATAATTAGCAGTTTGAGTATGGGCTGCAAAAACCTTTCCTGATACGCCCAAATTTGGGCTAGATGCAGATTTATTGAGGTCGGCACTTAGGTTTGCCCAAACCGTTACAGGTTGCGAATTGAGGTCGATTTCGCCGACAGTGAGTTTAGTTCTGGCGAGGTCATCTAAAGCGACGATCGCTGTTTCTGAAGTTTGGCGATCGTTCACCTTGGCAACAATTAACCAATCTCTCTCACTATTATTATTGTTATTTAGATTTTTTGAGCTATTTTGACTTGGCAAAAGGGCGATCGCATAGTCATCCTGCGCCCATGCAAAAGTATTGCTATGCAACGAAATTGGGGCGATCGCTTGATCAATAATTTTTTGCCATGCAGGAGAAAGATGAGCTTGTAATCCTGTTAATGTTTCGCCAAGATTTTTGCCAATAAAAACTGAGCTTCCTGAAGGAATGGCTGTGGCAATATTGAGATTAGATTTTGTAGTAGTTTTAAAATTAATAGAATTAATAGAATTAATAGAATTAATAGAACTAATGTTTTCTAGCGCAGGTTCTAATGCTGGAGAACTCTGGGGCGCATTCCAGAGAGTCTTTGCTCGAATCCCTAACTTGTCAAAACTCAGACTAAATAACAAGCTCGTTTTCGGTAAATCAGCATCTAGTTCCGCTAAATTCATATAGGCGATGCTAACTTTGCCTTGATCTAGTTGCTTGAGGCGATCGCCATAATTATCAAGACTGGTCAAAGCTAAACTCGGCGAGTTTAAATCATCGATCGCTTGGTGTAACACCCTTGCATCATTGGCAAATAATACGAACTTGCCCAAGGTTGTCCCCGCGATCGCGGGTTTGTTATTGCTAAAACCTGTACTTAAAATCGAGTATCCCTGATATTGCTCAAAGCCCAAATCTGAGCCATTGACCGCCAATCTTTGCCAAAAAGCATCAATAGTTGTTTTGGCAAGTTCTGCATCCTTAGCCACAAATGCTAATAAATAACCTGCTTGTAAACCGTTATCAGCCTGATGATCAAGATCCGCATCGCTGACAGCTAAGGTAATTTCGCGATCGAGCCAAGGCTGAATATCGCGTTCATAGTTTAATAACCAGTTTTGTTGTAATTGCTGCTTGAGGGTTGCCAATTCATGGCGGACATCGCCGCGATCGCTGGGTTTTGATGCCAACTGAGCAAATAATCCTAACTTTTCAGGCTTTACCAAAAATGAAATAAAAGCAGGAGATCTTTTTGGCAATAGTTGCACTGCTTCAGGCTGAGTTTTTACACCCCGCAACAGGTCGCGAGGATTTGCCGCAACCACCTTCGCGATCGTACTCAAGCTCAAAAACAGCAACAAAGCTCCAAGTACAGCAATTCCTACAAAAACAGGTTTGATTTTCATAAAATACTACTTACAATCCTAATAATTTCTTGTATATCAATCGGTTTACTGATGTAATTATCCATGCCTGCGTCTAAACAGGCTTGACGATCTTCGGGGAGAGCGTTCGCAGTCATCGCAACAATTTTTACTTGATGGATCGAATCATGGATCGAATCATGACATTTTTCACGAACTAACTCACGAATCAACCTTGTGGCAGTCAAACCATCCATTTCTGGCATTTGCACATCCATAAATATCAAATCATAAAGTTGCTTCTGCACTGCTGCCAAAGCTTCTAAACCATTCTTAGCTAGATCCACATCATATCCAAGTCTCGACAGCAACCTCTTGGCTATGATTTGATTAACCTGATTATCTTCTACTATCAAAATCCGTAACGGGAATTTCTGGGCGGTTGTGTCGTCAAAGGGAACTTTATTGATTTTTCTGTTTAATGGTTCTTGATCAATATCTGAATCTATCGATACAGCGATCGCAAAATAGAAGGTTGAGCCTTGAGTTTTTTGGTTTGGCTGCCAGTCTCCAGTTGGTGTTCCCCCAACTTGACCGAAACTTTCCACCCAAATCCTGCCGCCCATCAATTCCACAAGGCGCTTACTAATTGCTAAACCAAGTCCCGTGCCGCCATATTTACGGCTAATGGAAGCATCGGCTTGGGTGAAGGGTTGGAATAATTGCTGAAGCCGATCGCCTTGGATGCCAATACCTGTATCCGCGATCGCAAATTGTAGTTGATATGCGTCTAGGTCGCTCCCGTCAGATTTGCTCAAGGATCTGGAGATAATAGGTGTTCCATTGACATTAATCGAGATTTGCCCCTGTTGCGTAAATTTCACGGCATTACCGACAAGATTTAATAAAATCTGGCGTAGACGGGCGCGATCGCCAATTACCACGGTCGGAATGTGAGGATCGATGGTGTATTGAAGTTGAATTTGTTTGGCGATCGCTTGACTTTCTAATAATTTACAAACAGAAATTACCACCTCTTCCAAATTAAAAGCACTTGCTTCTATTTCCAACATTCCTGATTCAATTTTCGAGAAATCGAGAATATCATTAATTACAATTAAAAGCGCGTCACTACTATCTTTAATTGTCTTCACAAAGTCTGCTTGTTCTTCATTAAGAGGCGTTGTTTCTAGCAGTTGCGTCATGCCAATCACTCCATTCATCGGTGTGCGAATTTCATGACTCATATTTGCTAAAAATGCACTTTTAGCTTTAGTGGCAGCTTCTGCGGCTTCCTTTGCCTCCGCCAATGCTAATTCGTTCTGTTTGCGATCGCTAATATCAGTAGAAATAATCGTCACCGCCCAAGCATTTTGAGTTACATCCCAATATGAATGATTGGTTTGAGAAATCCAACGCCAAGTCCCATTTTTATGGAGAATGCGATAAGTATATATGCCTGAGCGTTCAGCAAAAATATCTGCATATACCTGTGCTTCTATTGGTTGCCAATCTTCAGGATTAATGAGACTAATCCATAGAGATTGATCGGCAATTAATTCTGCGGAAGTATAGCCACAGATAATCTCGCAACCATTAGAAACATAATCAATTTTCCAATTCCCATCTGGCTGTAAAAGCAGTCTAGTAATTGCGGCTGTGGCACTGTTTAAAATATCATTGAGCTTATTTTCTGAAATCCGTAAAGCAAATTCCAATTCTTTGCGATCGCTAATATCCTGATCTGTACCACGCAATTTAATTACTTTTCCCTGTTCATCGAATACGGCTTCACCATGACTAAGTATGTAAAAGATGGAATGATCAGCACGGAAGTTGCCATATTCCACGTTATAGGCTGTACCATCGGCGATCGCACTCTCTACGGCATTACGCAATTTATCCCGATCTTCAGGCATAATCTGATCAAATACATTGGGATATTTTGGTATTTTGGTATTGGGATCAATGCCAAAAATGCGAAAGAGTTGCACTGACCAAGTAATTTCCCCAGTCGTCACATCCAGTTCCCAACTACCCACCCGCGCAATCCGTTGAGCTTCAATGAGAGCCGCCGTTTTTTCCGCGACCTGTCGCTCTAAATCATGCTGATAACGCGATCGCAGTTGCGCCGCCCCTTGCAATTGCATCACCATTTTCTCAAATCCTGCGGTCAAGGCTTGCACTTCGACAATATGAGTATGGGGAAACTGTGCATCGAAGTCTTCCTTAGCAAAGGATTGAGTCGCCTTGGTGAGACGACGTAGCGATCGCGTAATCCTGCGAGATGTCCAAACACCAGACATTACCGAAACCAACAGCGCTAGTCCGCATAACAGCAATGTGCGATTCAGATTGGTTTGAATCTCACCCATAAATTGCTTAGCAGGCAATACCACCACCATTAACCAGTTAAGTTCTCTATTAAGCGGTGTCACCTGCACAAAATATTGAGTATCATTTACCCAAAGTTGCAACCTTTGCGGCTGGTCGATTTGCGTGAGGTCAAAGGATTGTTTGGCTAAAAGTTGGGCGGTGGCGGCGGTTAAAGGATTTTGGCTCTGAAGGGCAGGCAAGCGTCGATTCCATGTCGTCACATTTTGCGGAAGGCTTTTGCGATCGGTGCTATCAAAGGGAATTTCACCAGTGGAAGTTGCCACCAAAAAACCATTGCGCTCCATCACAAACATCTGCCCATTATTCCCGATGCTTAGACTGTGCAAAAAGTCGCCGATCCGAGTCAAATAAACACCAGCACTTAACACGCCTTGAAATGTGCCTTTAGCATCGTAAAAAGGCAAAAATCGCATCACATATAAAATCGGTTTATTCTCACCCTGTGACAAGGTAACGCCTGTTCTCCAGATGCCATCAGGATCTCTTTGGGCGGCTCTATACCAAGGATTACTCGGCGGATCGTCGTGAGGATTGTAATTATTGCGTGTTTCCTGAAGCCTCAAGTTCTGTCCATTGCGATCGCCAAGATAACGATAGAAATTGCGATCGTTTGAAGTAACATCGCGCTTACGAATGGTTAAACTCTCTGATAGAGGTCGTTCAACCGATAAAAAATCACTATTTTGATTGGCAATTCCAATCGCACTAAGTTCCGAAAAGATGGACATTTGATGCACAAATTGCTGCTGCACTTCATCCAACTTATATCCATCTAAGCGATTTTGTTTGAGCAAGATGGCATTGCTCTGAACAACAATCTTTGGGGCTACCAAATAATGGTCGAGATTCTGTTTTGTGCGATCGCCAATCTGCCCCATTAATTGATTAGCAAGATTTTCCACAGCTTGCTGTCCACTTTGATAGGACAAATAACCCACCAATCCCACAATGCCGACAGTCTGCACCACGAACGGCAAGATCATTACCCATTGGAGAGATATTTTAGAAAAAGGCGATCGCATTGGTTTCTGATGATCCGTCATGGGTTGACTATATCAAAAGAAGTAGTGAAGTAGTAATGTGCCGCGCTACATACAACCCACCCATAAGTTAATAGCGAATCCTTGGATCAATCCACGCATTCACGATATCGACGAGAATACTGGCGATCGTCACAATAACGGCAAAAAACACCACAACTCCCTGTACCACTGGATAATCACGCCCTACGATCGCCTCAAACAAGCGGTTGGCAAGTCCAGGCCAAGAAAAAGTTACTTCAGTTAATACTGCACCACCTAACATCGAAGCGAGGGTCAATCCTAAAATTGTGACGACAGGAATCATCGCATTTTTTAGGGCATGGTTAAACAAAATCGCCCTTGGTTTAATGCCTCTCGCCCTAGCTGCTTCCACATAGTCAGACAGCAACGTTTGTCGCAAATTTACGCGCACAATGCGCTCAAAAATACCACTAATCACAATTCCTAAACTTGCGGCAGGCAAAACCAAATATTGAACACTTGTCCAAAAACCTTTCCAGTCTGACTTTAACAGCGCATCAATTGTATATAGTCCCAACACCTGAACAGGCGGCGCGGCACTGGCAGGAAATCTTGTCCCAATGGGCAACCATCCTAACTGCACCGAAAAAACTAGTTGCAAGATCATCCCCACCCAAAACAGTGGCAAGGAGTAGGTAATAATCCCAAATAACCGACCGCCCACATCCCATTTAGAATTGGGATTCAGAGCCGCAACTATGCCCACAGTCAAGCCCACCACTAGGGCAACAAATAGAGCATAAATTGCCAATTCTGCCGTGGCAGGGAAATAGTTTTTAATAATCTTCCAAACCGAATCACCGTTGCTAATCGCTTTACCTAAGCTAAATTGAAGCTTGCCGTCACTAAAGTGGCACAGGTCATACATATAGCGCAAATATTGCGATAGTAAAGATCCCGTCAGCCCCACCCTTTCCCTTAATTCGATTTTTACCGCTTCAGGGGCGCGAGGACCTAAAATCGCGTCAATGGGATCGCCGGGGGTAGCCCGCATCAGCAGAAACACGACCGTGGCGATCGCCCACAGCATAATTGGCGCAAGCAGTAAACGCGCCGTAATGTAATAGAACAGGGCTTTAAGGCGACTAGACATAGGGCATATTTACGCGACAAACTCCTTAAATATACCCTGTGGCGCACGCTGCGCGTGCGCCACAGATTGCAATGTTACTCAATTTCGCCCATTTTGCCCACTTCGCCCATTTCGCCCATTTTGCCCATTTTGCCCACTTCGCCCACATAGGTTCCTAGCCCGATCGCGGTACGCACTAACGTACCGTGAATATCAACAGCACTATATTTGGCGATCGCTTCAGCGATCGGCACATTGATCACTTCACGATTGACCCAGGCCACCATGCGATCATATTGTTTCTCCGCAATCAAATCCACCGCCGCCACCCCAAAGGCCGCTCCTAAAATGCGATCGAGCGGCGAGGGAGTACTACCCCTCTGCACATGACCCAAAATGGTGACACGGCTTTCCATGCCTGTACGGGTACTAATCTGATCGCCGAGATATTGACCAATACCGCCATAGAGACTCTGCCCAAGGCTATTCGTATATTTGACTGACTCACCCGCAGGCGTTTTGACCGCTTCCGCCACGACCATCGTACTAAAGTTAAAGCCGCGTAAGGCTCTATTCATCAGGCGATCGCAAACTTCATCAAGGCTATAGGGAATCTCTGGAATCAATACCACATGAGCGCCCCCCGCAATCCCTGAACTCACCGCAATATGTCCTGCATCGCGTCCCATTACCTCCAAAATCATGACGCGACTATGACTAATAGCAGTATAGGTCAGGCGATCGAGAGCCTCAACCGCCACACTCACCGCCGTATTAAAGCCAATCGAGTTCTCCGTTGTCCCCAGATCGTTGTCAATGGTTTTCGGAACTGCCACCAAATTCATATTACCCTGCTGAGCTAGGCGGCGAAGAATCGCCAAGCTACCGTCACCACCAATACCGATCAGCGCATCCAGTCCCAGCTTGTGATATCCCTCAATTACCTCTTCAGAGCGATCGCAAATTGATCCATCAGGCATCGGGTATGCAAAGGGATTTCCTTTATTCACCGTTCCCAAAATCGTGCCGCCATAGCGTAATATCCCTGACACCTTTTTTATATCCAGCAGTTCTGCTTCTACTGGACGATTCATCAATCCTTGGGTTGCGCCCTTAATTCCATAAATTTCCATATCATAGTCACGGGCGCGACGTACCACTGCTCGAATCACAGCGTTCAAACCGCCACAATCTCCACCACTTGTCAAAATTCCAACGCGCTTAGGCTTATTCATACCCATACAGACCTTTACTGGGAAAACACAATTCTATAGCAATGTAATCTATGGCAATGTGAATGGTTAGCCAAAACCAACACCAAAATATGAGTAGCGGCGCTTTGTGCCACCACTCATATTTTGGTGTTGGTTCTAATTGAATCTGGCTTACCAGTCCCTTTAGAATTGGAGACATAAAAAAATTATATTTAATTTTCTTAATATTTTCAAAAGTCTTCAAAAGCTCTCCCAGCAATGCTTTTATCTTTTTAAGTAGCTGCCATGAAAGTCTCAGATCATCCTAAAAAGCCTAATCTCGAAACAAGCCGTTATAAATTGTGACAATCTGTAATGAAAAACGATCCAACGACATAGTATAAACATAGAAGTTGGAAATGAGAGCTAAACGAAGCGAGCAAAAGTCACATCTTTAGCAAGTTAGTTTAAGTCAGCCAACTATTTAAATTAAAATAAAAACTTTTTCTGGCTCCTTCTGTTTTTTAAATTAACTTAAGAATTAATTGAATTTCAGAATTTGCCTGAATTTAGAAAAATTGATTGGCTCTGCCTATCTCAGTCTTTAATAAAGACAATTAAACATATTTGGAGATAAACGTAACATGACATTAGATGCATTTGCCAAGGTAGTATCCCAAGCTGACTCACGCGGCGCATACCTCACCTCTTCTCAGCTTGATGCTTTGAATGCACTCGTTGCTGATGGTAACAAGCGTATTGACACCGTAAACCGCATCACTGGTAGCTCTTCTACAATCGTTGCTAGTGCTGCTCGTGCTTTGTTTGCTGAGCAACCTGCATTGATCACTCCTGGTGGAAATGCTTACACCAACCGTCGTATGGCTGCTTGCTTGCGCGATATGGAAATTATCTTGCGCTATGTAACCTACGCACTATTCGCTGGCGACTCCAGCATCTTGGATGACCGTTGCTTGAATGGTTTGAGAGAAACCTATTTGGCTCTTGGTACTCCTGGTGCTTCCGTTGCAGTTGGTGTTCAAAAGATGAAGGATGCAGCGATCGCAATCGCTAACGATCCTAATGGCATTACCCGTGGTGATTGCAGCAGCTTGATTGCTGAACTCGGTAGCTACTTCGACAGAGCAGCAGCAGCAGTTGCTTAGTTTGCGTCTTTTGATTGTTTAAAAAATTTATTTGGAGATATTGTAAGTCATGTCAAAAACCCCTTTAACCGAAGCCCTAGCTACAGCAGATTCTCAAGGTCGTTTCCTCAGCTCCAGCGAATTGCAAGTTGCTTTCGGTCGTTTCCGTCAAGCAGCTTCTGGTTTGGCTGCTGCTAAGGCTCTAACCGAAAAGGCTGATTCATTGGTTGCTGGTGCAGCTAATGCTGTTTACCAAAAGTTCCCCTACACCACCAATACTCCTGGTTCTAACTATGCTTCTAGCCAAACTGGCAAGGACAAGTGCGCCAGAGACATTGGCTACTACCTACGCATCGTAACCTATTCGTTGGTTGTTGGTGGAACAGGTCCTCTTGATGACTACCTCATCAGCGGCTTGGCTGAAATCAACCGTACTTTTGAATTGTCTCCTAGCTGGTACGTTGAAGCTTTGAAGTTCATCAAGGCTAACCACGGTTTGAGCGGTGACGCTGCTTCCGAAGCAAATTCTTACCTCGATTATGCTATCAATGCATTGATCTAGTTTTATCTTGAAGTAAACTCTTCAGATTAACAAAAAAAGCACCTCGCAAGGGGTGCTTTTTTTGTTAAGGGTCTTACAACGCTTTGCACTTAGGGACTTGTGACTTATATAAAGTACCAAATATAAAACCA
>DCSN01000039.1:10433-12875 GCA_002325645.1 Pseudanabaena sp. UBA1465 | reverse complement strand
AAATCTGGATTGGTATTTTATTTTCTCGCAAGCCCCTTACTTGAAACCCAGAAATATTTTTAAAGGCGGCGCTTTCAAAAATAGGAGAATAGCGGCGCTTTGCGCCGCTATTCTCTTATTGGTTTTATTTGAGTGTAAAATGCTATAGAGAAAAATTGATGATAAAGCCATGAGTGAACCCGAACTTCCAGATGATAATCAGTTGACCTTAGAACAGGCGCTCATTAATTTGCAATGTGAAGATTTGGGACTGCGAATCTATGCAGCATGGTGGTTAGGTCGGTTTCGTGTGAAAGATGCGAGAGCGATCGCCCTCTTAATCGAGGCTCTTGATGATGAAGCCGATCGCACTGAGGCGGGGGGCTATCCATTGCGACGCAATGCCGCTAGAGCCTTAGGAAAACTTAACGATCGCAGTGCAGTACCTGCCTTAATCAAATCCTTAGATTGTGACGATTTTTATGTACGAGAAGCGGCGGCGCAATCGTTGGAAATGCTGGGAGATTTAGCTTGTGTTCTCAAATTAGTGGAGATGCTTAGCAATTCGACTACATCCACAATTTCAGGGGCAGAAACTGAGCAACCTTTTGATTCTATTCTTGAAGCTTTAGGAACTTTAGGTGCAGTAGAATCGATTCCTCATATTTTGCCTTTTTTAGATTATCCAATTCCGAGGATAAAATATGCAGCCGCACGCGCAATGTATCAGCTTTCGGCGGAGACTGAAATTGCGGCTGAGTATGGGGATATTCTGATTAAAGCGCTGTCAAACAATGACCTGCAACTACGGCGAACAGTGCTTTCAGATTTGGGGGCGATCGGTTATTTGGGTGCTGCCGAAGCAATTAGTAATACGATGGCGGAAAATAGCCTTAAATTAATTTCTCTCAAAGGGGTATTAGAAAAACAAATACCTCTTGCTACACCCCCCAATCTTACGGAAGGGGCAGTTAGAGTCATGGCACTGATGGATGATTTATTGTAAAGTAGAGGAGCGCCAAGCGCCCCTCATACTTTACCGATCTATGTCTCTTTCTCAACTCGTTAAGGCTGTAGAAGAAGCAGATTCTTCCAGAAAATTGTTTGAAGCAGTCCAAAATCTGGCAAATGCTCGATTAGAGGGAGCTATTCCTACTCTGATTGAGGCGCTTAGCTATAACAATCCTGGTGCGGCTGTTGCGGCTGTCGATGGACTGACGTTGCTGGGTAATCCGGCCGTTCCTGCTTTATTAGAACTATTGGATATGCATAACTACACGGCGCGATCGTGGGCGATTCGGGCTTTGGCAGAGATTGGCGATCCGCGAGGATTGGTGACTTTGCTGGGTGTGGCAACTGCCGACTTTGCGTTTAGTGTACGCCGTGCTGCTGTCAAGGGTTTAGGCTTGATGAAGTGGCATTGGTTTCCTGATGAACTTCGGGAGATTGCCCAAGAAGAAGCTTTGGAAGCTTTGCTATTTGTTGCCCAGCAAGATGATGAATGGGTGGTGCGCTATGCGGCGGTTGTGGGTTTACAGGCTCTATCACTGACGATCGCGGATACCTATCCTCAATGGCGATCGCAAATTCAAGAATATTTAGATCAAATGGCAAATAGCGAAGAAAACTTGGCTGTTCGCGCCCGTGTTTGGCTTGCCTTACAGCATATTCAACAGAATATTTCCAAAAATATTCACACCTCTTCAGGAATTGCCGCGATCGCAGAAAACAAATCCTCATTAACGACCGATGATTGGCAAGGTATTCTCAACCAACTCTATGAAATTAAACGTCAGGAACGAGCCAAGAATCTAGAGGAAGGCGACCCACGACGGTTTCAAAAACTAGCCTTAGAAATTCAAAATAAATCCTAAAAGAGAGAATCGGCGCTTTGCGCCGATTCTCTCTTTTAAGCTTCTTCTCGTTTTTCCCTAAAACCTAGTTCTATTAGAGCCTTACGAATATTTGCTTTAGATGGTTGCACTTTAGGCATGGCTAAGTTTAATTCGCGAGCCGTTTCTAACATTTGCCTGATTAAAATATCTAACAAATTATCATCCACATCTTCAGGGATCTGTTCAATCCTGCCTTGATATGCCAAGGTATATAGCTCTAAATGATGCTTACCCATGATTTTGGCTAATTTCCTTAAGGTCTCAGGAGTTGGGCAAGTTCCTTTAAAGCAAGCACCACGAAGTCTTGGCTGGGGAACGCCTGTCAGTTCTGCAAGATGATTCATGCTAATGTCTTGTTCTTCTAAATATTGCAGAACATATAGCCCTAATGGTGAGCAATCTTCAGTTTTGACCTGTAACCTTGGTGCCATCTTTTAATATCAACAATTTTGTTGGATTTTAACGAATAGAAATTGATCTAACATCACCAAATAATTTTATAACAATTATTGCGATCGCCTTCACTATAGCTCTATGCCCTTCCCAGTGAATAATTAGGCTTGCGCGG
>DCSN01000039.1:3323-10372 GCA_002325645.1 Pseudanabaena sp. UBA1465 | reverse complement strand
CCGCGCAAGCCTAATTATTCACTTTATCGCCCATTTTTTGGGTTTTATGGTAAGACAATTAAACGGCTTAACTGGATTCCTAATATTAAGATATAAATATGCGTACTTTACGAAAACTGCCGATATTGTCACTAGCGCTAGTATTAGTGGGTTACATTGCTTACGGATGGTTGCTATCAATCCATAGAGCCGACTGGCGCGTTTGGATTCCGATTGGGGCGATCGCTTTTGGGGTGGAGTGGTTTTTCTCGATGGCTTGGGCGATCGCCGCAGTAATATTTATATTTGCCAAAAAAGACCAGTTTGTATTATCTCTAGGGATTAGCATTGTTTGGGCGCTGCTGATGTATGTGGCAAGAATTGAACTGCGGGCTTTTATGAATAATCGTGGTTGGAATTTTTTTGTATTAGCGCTAATTGCAGGTGCGGGTTTGGGTTTAGGATGGTTTACAGATACTTTGCCGAACATTCGCGATTTTGGAGAATCATTAATTAAATAGCGATCAACCTTTAAAAGAGATGGGCGGCACTTTGTGCCGCCCATCTCTTTTATAAGAAATAAAAAAGCTGGCAAAGCCAGCTTTTTTTATTGGAAAGTAATATTTGGCGCGATCGCTTTGGCAGAACTCTCGATCATGTTTGTGGCAAAGTTGGGGAGCAGCCCAAAGAAAACGATGATCAAGGCAAGGGCGATCGCAGGAAATTTTTCTTGCCATTGAGCAAAGGGAATCGAAGTAACTATTTGATCGCTGCCATCTCTGATCACGGAAAAACGTCCAAAAAAGACGCGATCGATCATGATTAAAAAGTAAACTGCTGTTAAGCCCGTGCCAATCATGCAGAGAATGGTTTGGATGGGGAAAACTGCAAAACTACTGCGAAAAATCACAAACTCAGCAATGAATCCCACCATTCCGGGAGTACCTGCACTTGCCATGGCTGCCAAAATCATGAGGGAGCCTGTAATCGGTAATCCGCGTTCAGGGTTTAATAAGCCATTGAGAGAGTTAAGATTGCGAGTGCCAGTCTTTTTATAAACAATGCCCACCAGAATAAATAGTAGTGCCGAAATTAAGCCATGACTGACCATTTGGAAGGTTGCGCCTAGTAGGGAAAGCGGAGTAGCTGTCGCTAAGGCGAGGATGATATAGCCCATGTGACCGACGGAGCTATAGGCCACCATTTTTTTCATGTCGGTTTGACTAATCGCGGTGAGACATCCATAGATGACACTGACCACCGCCCAACCTGCCAAAAAAGGCGCGATCGCTTGCCATGCCTCAGGTAATAAACCAAGTCCAAACCGCAATAAACCATAGGTTCCTAACTTAAGGAGAACGCCTGCTAATAAGGTGGAAACGGGAGTGGAAGCTTCAACGTGGGCATCGGGTAGCCATGTATGTAATGGCACAATCGGGATTTTGATCCCAAAACCAAGTAATAACAGAAGTAGCAAAATTCCCTTTGTGGTTTTGGAAACTCCTTCAAGATTGAGGTCTTGATAGTTAAATGTAAACCCAGTAACATCACCACTACCAAAGGCTGCTATACCAAAGAAAGCCGCTAAAATTAGTACTCCTGAGATCGCGGTATAAATTAAGAATTTAGTGGCTGCATAACCACGTTTTTCGCCGCCCCAAATCGCAATTAAAAGATAGAGCGGAATGAGTTCTACTTCAAAAAACAGGAAAAACAGGAGTAAATTTTGGGAAAGGAAAGCGCCATTAACACCACCGCCAAGGAGGAGCATTAACGGGAAATAAAGATTAGGACGTTTAATATCATTACTAATATAGATAGCAAGGATGAGGAGTAATCCATTTAGCAAAACTAAGGGAAAGCTTAAGCCATCTAAGCCTAATCGATAGCTAAGTCCTATTTGATCTAACCAAGCTAAGGATTCACTAAATTGCATGGTGGCAAGACCAAAATCAAATTTAGTTAATAAAAATAAAGACCATCCAAAGGTAGCGATCGCTATGCTCAAGGAAATATTGCGTAATTGTTTGGAGTCAAATATTCCTCCTGATAAAGCAATTATGAGCGCACCAGCAATCGGGAACCAAACTAAGGTACTAAGCATATTTGATTAAAAAATAATAATTAAAATAATGATTAAAAGAACAATTAAAGAAAACTAAAAAACACCCAAACAAATATTGCATTGCAATGTTTGTTTGGAAGTAAATCTTTTAATTCAACCCATAAAATGCAGCAAATCCAATTAAAATTAGCCCGATTAAAATGGTCAAAACATACTGCTGCAATCTACCTGTAACTGTGTATTTGAGGCTTTCCCCACTAAAAATCGAGGCAATTCCTACAAAGTTAACCGAACCATCCACCAAATAGCGATCGACCCAAGATAAAAACCTAGAGCCGCCGCCAACAATTAAGACCACCGTATATTTATAGATAGCCTGTACATATAAATCATAGGCAAGCAGATCGTATACAGCTTTCCATGAACCGCGAAGGAATTTGGGAGGCAGAGAAACCGAGCTACCCGTTGCATAGGGTTTGATATAGATATATGCGCCTATGCCAAAGCCCAGTAAGCCTGAAGCTACTAATACCAAAATTTTTGATATGTTGACTGTATTTAAGCTAATATCTACGAATTTCCATAATGGTAATAATATTGGCACTAGTAAGGTAATGATCGTTAGCGCCACTAGGGGAATGGCAACTTGCCAGGCCACTTCAGGAGCGCGGCGGGTTTTGGGTTGAGTTTGTCCCAAAAAGACTAGACCGAAGATGCGAATCAATCCAAAGGCGGTAATGCAGTTGACGGATAGGGCGATCGCAATCAGCCAAGGATCGCTATCCCAAAAGGTTTCTTCCCAACGCAGAAGCGTCCAAAAACCACCAAAGGGAACGAAGGCAACTAGACTCAATGTGCCAACAATAAAGGAAACTAGGGTAGCAGGCATCCGCGTTTTTAAACCACCCATTTCCGTGAGATCCTGTGTCATGGTGGTCATCATCACTGCGCCAGAACTGAGGAAAAGCAAGGATTTGCTGATGCCATGACTAAAAAGCAAACCCAAGGCGAGGTCGGGTTGTTGCATACCTACGGCAATAAACACCAAGCCCAAATAGCCACTGGTGGAGTGGGACAAGGCTCGTTTGAGATCGACCTGCGCGATCGCGACTAAACTTGCACCGATCGCCGTGATTGCGCCAATTACCACCGATACTTCGGCGGCGACAGGAAACAATGACAAAACGGGCTGAAATTTAATCAGCACATAGGCTCCTGCCCCTACAACTACGGAATTTCGCAAAATCGAAGCGGGGTTCGGTCCTTCCATTGCCTCATCGAGCCAGAGGTGCAATGGAAACTGAGCGCATTTGCCCAAAGGTCCTGCGATTAGGGCTAAGCCTAGGAGCGTACCAAATTGCTGATGTTCGGAGAAATAGGCGATCGTCTGTGGATTAGCCGCCCATTCTTTGAGGTCAGAAAAATTTAGACTATTAGTTAGGTTAGACAGAGCCACCACACCCATTAATAGAAATAAATCACCGACTCGCTTTGTCCAAAAAGCATCTCTGGCAGCCGTTACGACTAAGGGCTGGGCATACCAAAAACCCACTAGCAAGTAAGTGGAGAGGGTGAGCATTTCCAGTAAGGCATAGCTAAAAAAGAGGGAGTCACTAAAGGCGATCCCTGTAATCGCTGCTTCAAAAAAGCCAATTAATGCACAAAATCTGGCGATCGCCCAGTCCGTTTCCAAGGAGCCTAGTCCATAGACCTGTGAAATTAGGCTCATGACGGCGATCATCACCGATGCACCAGCACTAATGGTGGAAATATCAAAGGAAAAAGTTAGATTTAGATCAAAGGCTTGAAACCAGCTAAACTCAACCTGCTGAGCAGGTTCACTCCAGATCGATGTCAATAGCCAACAACTATGCACTAAAGCTAGTACGGTCATCAACATATTAAGGTAAGCCGCAGGACGGGGACCAGTACGCCGTATGAGTCTTAATGACCAAGGCAGGGTAATTGCTGCGCCCAACAAACCATAGCAAGGAAGTAGCCAAGCTGTTTCTAGGATCATTGATTTTACTATAGAGTTTTTACTATGTTTATATTAAGATCTATCAATTGTTTCATAAGTTTACAGCAAAATGTTTCGACTCTAAGTTGTGGCGATCGCCTCTTTGCTAACCTCAAGTTTATTCAGTGCATTTGGCAATAGCGTTGTAATAAAACAAAGCGATCGCAGGCTTGTTGATGTCGCTTTTGCCATGTGGCAGGATTGCGAGCAGCTTGCAACATACTTAAATCCACGCTGAGCATTTTTAGTTGTTTATCAATTTCTACTTGCAGAGACAAATGGGGTGGCGTTATTTCTAGCGCAGTATTAATTATTTGGGTTTGGAAAAAGTTCTGGATGATACTATGCGATCGCTGCCAGTCTTTAGCGATCGCAGGGGCAGGTTCTAATTGCGGGGCGATCGCCGCTTGCAATATTTCTAACTGGCTCTGCAAATCTCGAATTAAATCTAAATAGTCTAAATAAATCTGTGACAAGGTTTTACTCCCTTCTCATTTAAGAATTAGCATTGCGGAGCAAAGCGCCGCAATGCTAATTTTTGGTTTTTAATTTTATTTGATTTTTAAACTTTCTACATTCCATAATGCACCCGTTACCCCAGTACTACCAGCAAGGGCAGATGGTTGAACATTTTCTACGCGATCGCGTACAGCTACTAGGTACAGTGGAACTGTTAAATGAATAAGCGGTAATTGCTCTTGTACTAGTTGCTGATATTCAGCATAGATTTCTTTGCGCTTAGTTTCATCAAGTTCTTGCGCTCCCTTAATCATTAGATCGTGGATTTTTTGTTCCCAATCAGCCACCTCGCGATTGGGAAAAGGCTTTTCTTCCCCGACAGGACCCTTATTAAATAGATGAGAATCTCCATCGGTTGCCCAGAGATTAATGGCGCTATTTGGTTCCGCACCGCCTGTAAAGCCAAGAAGCGCGGCATCCCATTGCTTGGAATTATCGAGCTTATCAGCAATAATCCGAAAATCAACGGGGTTAAAATCAACTTTCATCCCAATTTTTTCGAGATCGTTTTTGATTTGCGCTCCCATTGCCACCCTTCCACCCGTCGGAGCCATCAAGGTAAAGCGGACTAAATTGTCTTGAGCATCTAGTAACTGCTGCTCAGCATTATATTTATATCCTGCCTGCAATAAAATCTGCTTCGCTTTCTCAGGTTGATAGTCGTATACCTTAAGCCCTTTTTCGGGTGGCAAAAAATAGGGGCTGGGAATAGAAATCGGTGAATTTTGCGTTTGAGCTAAGCCGCGTGAGAGATTGGTAATTATCGCTTCTCGATTAATGGCATAGGCTACAGCACGGCGAAAGTTAACATCATTAAACCATTTCGATTTGATGGGTTCCACAAAGGGCTGATTATTTTTTGGATCTATTCCCTTATTTAAGTTAAACATCATGAATGCTTGTCCTGTGGCGGGACCAGCATTGTAAATTTTGTAGCGATCGCGCTTTTCAAAACGCTTGAGCAGTTGATAATCTTCCCCTCGTAAACGGTACATATCGAGATCGCCTGAGCGAAATCTTAGCAGCGCCGTATCAGGGGATTCCACAATCTGCATCACCAACTTTTTAATATACGGAGTTCCCTTTTTCCAATAGTAGGGATTGGGTTTATAGCTTAACCGTTCCGATGGACGATATTCTTGGATCAGGTAGGGACCACTGCCCACTAGTTGGCCAACGGGAGTGCTGAGAGTCCATGTTTCTAAGAACTTTAATTTTTTATCTGTGGGACTTTCGATAAGTGTGGGTGCAAAAACATGTTTGGGTAAAACACTAATCCCGCCTAAAGTTCGTAAAGCAGGAGCAAAGGGTTCGCTTAAAAAGAAGGAAATGCGGCGATCGTCTAGCTTCTCAACCTTCGGAAGAGTCTGCGATTTGCCCACGCGCAGGACATCGCGAGTACCTGAAGGAATCTTCTCATTGAAGATAATATCTTGGAATGTAAATAGCACATCATCAACGGTGAGGGGCTGTCCATCTGACCATTTCAATTCAGGACGTAGGGTGAAAATTAGTTGTTTTCCATCCTGCTGAAATTCCCATTTTTCGGCTAGTTCTGGATCTAGCTCCTTAGTAATTGCGTTTTCTGTGATTAGCCCCGTAAGCGTATAACCGATCGCAATGCCACTATAGGCTTCATTAATGAGAACTGGATTAAAGGTTTTAATATCACTATCAAGGGGAACTACCAAGCGATCTTTGAGAACTTCTGATTTAATAGAGCAACCCCAAAGCAACATTGAACACATGCCGATCAGCAGCAGCAATATCAATGCTTTCCATTGTTTGACTTTGGTTCGTTTCTGCATACTTCTTCTCACGATCGCACTTTCCTTAGATACCTTATAAATAATTTGCAAATAAAATGGTACAAGCCGACCAAAGGACGGCTTGTACTATTTTATTAATAAAACTACGGCATGGACAGCGATCGCTTCTTTCTGTCCGATCGCATCTTGTCCTTCATTGGTAGTCGCCTTCACACTGACACAATCAATTGGTAAATTCATTGCTTGCGATAGGCGATCGCGCATTGCCTTAATATGTGGCTTGAGTTTTGGCGCTTCCGCAATCACCATTGCATCAAGATTATTGACGCGCCAACCCTGCGCCCCAATTAGTTCCTGCACCTGTTGCAAGAGCATCATACTATCGGCTCCCGCCCATTTAGGATCAGAGGGTGGAAAATAATGACCAATATCGCCAAGGGCAAGCGCTCCTAACATTGCATCCATGATTGCATGGGTCAGTACATCAGCATCGCTATGTCCCAGCAGTCCTTTTTCGTAAGGTATTTCGACACCACCAAGGATCAGGCGGCGATCGCTAACGAGTCGATGCAAGTCATAACCATTGCCAATGCGGATATTCATAGATAGTCTGTTGAGCTTAACTATTTATATATTACAGTGCTTTGCACTGCCCCAAAATCATCCAAAAATGTAGCCTCCAGATAAATTCAAAAAA
>DCSN01000039.1:0-3264 GCA_002325645.1 Pseudanabaena sp. UBA1465 | reverse complement strand
TTTTTTGAATTTATCTGGAGGCTGTATTGAAGCGACGCATTGCGCCGCCTCAATATTTTGGCAATAGATTAAGCGTAATCCTGAAGCGCAGTTACAGATATGGCTCCAGTTTGCAGAGAACGAATTGCGGCGATCGCGGCCTTAGCACCCGCAAGGGTAGTAATTACAGGGATTTTGTAAGCCAGTGCGGTGCGGCGAATCATTTTGCCATCAGCCTTAGCTTCTTCGCCACTCGGTGAATTAACAATCAATTGAATTTGACTGTTTTTCATGGAGTCGCCAACATGAGGACGACCTTCATGGACTTTAAGAACTTGCTTCGCCGCGATGTTATTGCGACGCAGGATTTTATAAGTTCCCTCTGTTGCCACGATCTTAAAGCCAAGTTCAATAAAAGCTTCGGCAACCGATGTAATGCCACTCTTATCGCGATCGTTCACCGATAAGAATACAGTACCTTCCAGGGGTAAATGAGTTCCTGCGCCAAGTTGAGCTTTGGCAAAGGCCCGCCCGAACTCAGTATCAATACCCATGACTTCACCAGTCGATCGCATCTCAGGGCCTAAAATGGTATCAGTTCCTGCAAACTTAGCAAAGGGCAGTACAGCTTCCTTAATCGAGATATGTTTAGGAATTACCTCTTCGGTTAAACCAAGTTCCGCAAGGGTTGCGCCTGCCATAATTCGCGATGCATAGTTAACCAGAGGAACGTTAATGGCTTTGCTGACATAGGGAACGGTGCGGGATGCGCGGGGATTTGCTTCAAGGATAAAAACTTTGCTTTCCTTGAGATTATTATTATTCAACTGCACCGCATATTGAATGTTCATCAAGCCGATCACATTTAAAGCTTTGGCAAGGCTAATTGTCCATGTGCGAATCGTGGTCAATACTTCGGGAGGTAAAGAGAAAGTGGGGATGGAACAAGCGGAGTCACCTGAGTGAATCCCTGCTTCTTCAATATGTTCCATAATGCCGCCGATGGTGACATTGCCAAGCTGATCGGCGATCGCATCCACATCCACCTCGATCGCTCCCTCAAGGAAATGATCAATCAGTACGGGATGTTCTGGCTCAATGATGATCGCCCGACGCATATAGTCTTCGAGTTCGGCATCGGAATAGACAACTTCCATGCCTCGACCACCGAGAACGTAGCTGGGACGGACAACTACAGGATAGCCAACCCGTTGAGCGATTACCACTGCTTCTTCTTCGGAACGTGCTAAACCATTGTTAGGTTGCAAAATTCCAAGTTGTTGACAGATTGCTTCAAAACGTTCCCGATCTTCGGCAATGTCAATGGAATCTGGTGAAGTCCCCCAAATCTTAGTGGAGGAATTATTTTCTTCCAAATAGCGCAAAAGCGGCACAGAAAGTTTAAGCGGAGTCTGTCCACCAAATTGAATGATTACACCTTCAGGCTGCTCGGCTTCGATGATGTTCAATACATCTTCGCGGGTCAATGGCTCGAAGTACAGGCGATCGCTTGTGTCGTAATCCGTAGAAACAGTTTCAGGATTCGAGTTAACCATGATCGTCTCAAACCCAGCCGCCCGTAGCGCATAACTAGCATGACAGCAGCAATAGTCAAACTCAATCCCTTGTCCAATCCGATTCGGTCCACCACCAAGAATCATCACTTTGCGCTTCGTGGAAGGTAAAATTTCTGATTCTTCTTCGTAAGTGGAATAGTGATAGGGAGTGAGCGCTTCAAATTCGGCGGCACAGGTGTCAACGGTTTTGTAAGAGGGAATCACGCCTAGGGATTTGCGATAGGTGCGAACATCATCTTCCTTTGTACCTGTGAGATAGGCAATCTGGCGATCGCTGAATCCCATGCGCTTTGTTTCTAGCATTTCATCTTTGAGAATACTTGCCAACTTCCGCCCCTTGAGCGAAAGTTCCACATCGGTGATTTCCCGCATTTTCTGCAAGAACCAAGGATCAATATTGGTTAACTCAAAAATGGCTTGCACTGATAAACCCGATAAAAATCCATCGCGGATCGCGAAAACGCGATCAGGATTGGGAACCCGCAAATTGTATTTAATCTTGTCAAGTTCGGGTAATTTCTCTTCGCGATCGCCACCAAAGCCAAAGCGTCCAACCTCCAGCGATCGCAATGCCTTTTGAAAAGATTCTTGGAAAGTGCGCCCGATCGCCATCGCTTCACCGACCGACTTCATTTGGGTGGTGAGAACTGGCTCCGAGCCTGGGAATTTCTCAAAGGCAAAGCGGGGAATCTTGGTAACGACATAATCGATAGTCGGCTCAAAACTAGCAGGGGTTTTCTTGGTGATATCGTTGGAAATTTCATCAAGGGTATAGCCCACAGCAAGTTTGGCGGCAAATTTGGCGATCGGGAAGCCTGTAGCTTTGGATGCAAGCGCCGAACTACGCGACACGCGAGGATTCATCTCAATCACAACCACATCGCCGTTTTCAGGATTGATCGAGAACTGAATATTCGAGCCGCCCGTCTCCACGCCGATCTCACGAATAATCTTGATCGAATAGTCACGCAAGCGCTGATATTCTTTGTCCGTCAGGGTTTGAGCAGGAGCCACCGTAATCGAGTCGCCCGTATGGATACCCATCGGATCAATATTTTCAATACTACAAATGATCACCACGTTGTCAGCTAAGTCGCGCATCACCTCCAGCTCGTACTCTTTCCAACCAATCAGCGATCGCTCGATCAGGATTTGTGATACAGGACTCGCTTCTAACCCAGAGGCACAAATTTCTTCAAACTCCTCTTGGTTATAGGCGATGCCGCCGCCAGTACCGCCCATGGTGAAAGCAGGACGGATAATTAGGGGATAGGAGCCAATTTCATGGGCGATCGCACGGGATTCTTCCATGGTTGTCCCCAAGCCAGACGGACACATAGCAACGCCGATGCGTTCCATTGCCTCTTTAAATAGCTTGCGATCCTCAGCCATCTCGATCGCTTCTAGTTTTGCGCCGATTAGCTCCACGCCATATTTTTCCAATACGCCCATTTTCGCAAGAGCCACAGCCGTGTTTAACGCCGTCTGTCCCCCCATCGTCGGCAAGATCGCATCAGGACGCTCTTTTTCGATAATCTGGGCAACCACTTCGGGTGTAATCGGCTCAATGTAAGTGCGATCGGCCGTGGCGGGATCGGTCATGATCGTCGCAGGGTTCGAGTTAACTAGGATCACATAGTAGCCCTCGTCCCTTAGAACCTTGCAGGCTTGGGTTCCTGAGTAGTCAAATTCACAGGCTTGACCGATG
>DCSN01000152.1 GCA_002325645.1 Pseudanabaena sp. UBA1465 | reverse complement strand
GGGGGGATCTAGACAATTCTTAATTGGTTGCATCACTGCAAAAACATCATCGTAATTTTTCTATGTCCATAAACAGAATCTATTGTCTTTTGACTTTCGCTTTATTTACTTGGGCGGGGATCGTAACTCAACCAGCTTTTGGACAAGTGGGCGAATATTGTCAATTTGAAAATGAGGCGATCGCCAATAAAGATAAATTGCGGCTGGTAGCTTTTCAGGATAGTTCTAACAAGGGTGCGAATAGTGCCAAAATCGCGGCAACAAAAGAATATCAAGCGATCGTCAAAGAACATCGCCAAACCCTAAATAGCTGTCGCCAAAAATCTTGGCTCAAAACTCAAGGGATCTGGCTACGGCTATATCCTTGCGATCTTCAGTCAGGCAAGCTAGAGGAGGTGATGGATCGGATTGTGAATCGGGGCTATAACCAAGTATTTGTGGAAGTGATTTCCAATGGCACGATTCTGTTACCGATGACCGCAAATGCTACCGCGTGGAATTCTTTGGTGCAGTCGGAGCAGTACAAAAATGCTGATTTATTAAAATTGGCGATCGATAAGGGTCGAGAACGGGGTCTTAAAGTTCATGCTTGGCTATTTACAATGAATGTTGGTGTTGGCTATGGGCAGGGCTTCGATCGCAATGGAGCGTCACGACAAACCGCATCTCGGCAACAGGCGATCGCGCGTAATGGCAATGGCGACAACACCATATCTATTGTGGAGAACCTAGGCAAAAATCCTAACGGGGAATCTCCCACTAAGAATCAACTATTTATTGATCCCTATAATTATCAAGCTCAGAGCGATTTGTACTTAGCTGCCTATGAGGTGGCAAAGCGTCAGCCTGACGGTGTAGCCTTTGACTATGTGCGTTACAAGCGCGGCGCAGGTGCGGCTTCGGTGGTGAGTAATGTGCGCTATCTCTGGATTTATGGACAGGCTTCATTGCAAGCCCTACGCGATCGCGCTGAAAATTTCCAAGGTAGAGAATTAATTAATCGGTTTGTCAAACAGGGCTATGTCACACCGACGGATCTCCAAGCTATCAAAAAGCTTTATCCTCAAGAATCAGAGCCACTATGGCAAGGTCGCCGTCCGATGAGAATCTCTGATAAAAATCCCGCGATCGCCTATTGGCAAAATGAACTATGGCGGCTGGCGGTTGGTCATGCCTTTATCGGTGTTACCCATTACCTCGGCATTGTCTCGAAACCTGTGCTGCGTCAAGGTATTTCCGCGAGTGTTGCCTTTTTCTCCGATGGCAATCAACCCGTAGGCGATGGCTTTGATTCACGAATGCAGCCTTGGCAAAAATTTTCGACCGTTTATGAATGGCAACCAATGGCTTATGCGATCTGTGGTAAGCCCGAATGTATCGTCAATCAGGTGCTTCGGGTGTTTCAATATGCCCCTGAAGGCGCAAAGATCTCACCAATTCTGCTGGGGCAATGGAATGAATCCTTTCCCGATCGCCCCTCCTTAGAATTGCAAATGCAAGCCATCCGTTCAGCATTGCCTTCGATTAATTCCATTAGTCATTTCTCGTTCGGTTGGCAAACTAGAGAGTTAGCTTTTACGCGATCGCGCCAAGTTTGCAAGCTTTAAAACCCAGATAAATTTTCAAAAAGATTGCTTCGCAATCTTTTTGAAAATTTATCTGGGTTTTAATAAAGCGCGAAGCGCTGTAGCAACGATCGCTATGGTTTAAAATGCAGACAGCCTTAAATTCCTTAGAACAGTTTTGTTTCGCATGATCGAGCAGCCCCAGTCAATATTTGAACAAACCCAAAATTCTTTTAACAATTTCCGTAGGGCGATCGCTGGTAAGGAATTTTTGATCACGGCGGAAGTATCACCACCCAAGGGCAGTGACCCTAGCCACATGCTCGCCCAAACGCGATCGATTAAGGGACGAGTTCATGCGGTGAATATTACCGATTCCAGTCGCGCCGTGATGAGCATGAGTCCCGTTGTCGCCTCAGTCTTAATCCAGCAGCAAATTGGCATGGAAACCGTTTGTCAAATCGCTTGCCGCGATCGCAATCGCATTGGCTTACAAGGGGATTTATTAGGAGCCGCCGCGTTAGGAATTACGAATATTCTGGCTCTGACTGGCGATCCTGTGAAAGCGGGAGACTTTCCCGATGCGCGATCGGTATTTGACTATGAGTCCGTACGGCTATTGCAATTAATTCAAAAACTGAATCAAGGACTAGATGCCAATAGTAAAGCTCTACCCCATCAGGGTACAAATTTGTTAGCAGGGGCGGCGATCGATCCTCAGTCCCCCAGTTGGTCAGGCTTGCAAAGACGCTTTGAGCGCAAGATCAATGCAGGGGCGGAGTTTTTTCAAAGCCAATTAATTACAGATTTCGATCGCCTCGATAAATTTGTCCATCAAATCGCGAACCAATCAGACAAGCCAATTTTGGCAGGTATATTTTTGATTAAATCGGCGAAAAATGCCCTGTTTCTCAATAAATATGTACCAGGGGTTAAGATCCCAGAGCATATGATCGATCGCCTTGCCAAGGCTAAATCACCGTTACAGGAAGGTATTGCGATCGCCGCCGAACAAATCCAAACAGCGCGGCAAATCTGCCAAGGCGTTCATATCATGGCAATCAAAGCCGAACACCTGATTCCTGAGATTCTCGATCAC
The DNA here is from genome assembly GCA_002325645.1 of Pseudanabaena sp. UBA1465. Lineage (GTDB taxonomy): Bacteria > Cyanobacteriota > Cyanobacteriia > Pseudanabaenales > Pseudanabaenaceae > Pseudanabaena. The sequence goes on along the minus strand of DCSN01000152.1, from coordinate 65 downwards.
GCAGGGATATCAATAAACCCAAAAGTTAAGTAGCGGCGCGAAGCGCCGCTACTTAACTTTTGGGT